>NC_014298.1:300000-406285 GCF_000196895.1 Halalkalicoccus jeotgali B3 | reverse complement strand
TTAGAAGGGAGTGCTAGATGAAACGATGAGTGTTCTCGTTGAAGTGGAAGTCGGCGCAGATGAATTCGAATGGGCCGACGAACGGAACGAGGTACGGACCCGCGATGAGAAATACTGGTGTCCAGAAGACGAGGAAGAACCCGACGGCGATGAATAGCATCGGACGTTTCCGGTCACGGGACGACGGCCTACTACGAGTTCTCGGTCACGGGAAGCGTCGAGAGATCCACCACGTACGACGCCTCCATCAACGTCTACGACTCAATCAACGGCTCGCAGGTGACGGGCCGCACGACGCGCGAACCGGACTCCTACGCGTTCACGGGTGAGATCGCTCAGTTCGAAACGAGTGCCCCCGTCGATACCCTGATTGATGGTGAACGAACCGATTTCGATTCTTGATCGGGGGATGCAATTTCTTCAGGGTGGTTGAAATTAACCCCTCTATATCAGCCGTTTTAGACCTTCTATCGGACTGTTTTAGATACGGAACCGGGCGCGGTCCGTGGTCGCGTTGTGAGATAGCATGCCGCGATGTTACTCCGGTCATTATAAAGCGGATCCCACCTAAGGAGCGAACAATGCGAGGTTCGGATCTGACGCTCGTAGGGGGATCCCCGTAGATGCATCTCTCCGTTTGGGGCTACCGGGTCGGGTTCGGGACCCTCGGTGCAGTCGGGGGTCTTCTGCTGGCAGCGCTGCTGATCCCGCTCAACCTCTACCTCACCCACATACTGGTACGGACGGTGCCGCCAGTGCTCGCGGTCGCCTGTCTGCTCTATCTGGTCGCGACGCGGTCTTCGTCGATCGATCGGGTCGGAACCCTCCCCCAGTGGGCCGTCCACGCCCTGCCGGGCGTCGTCTTCCTCGGAGCGACCGGCCTGATCATCCTGTCGCTCCTAACCGGCGGGCGCGGTCCCACCTTCTACGCGATCACGATCGCCCTCTCGGTGCTGGTGTTCGTCCAGATCGCGTTCGTCCCCGAGCGCGACCTCTCGATCGGCCTGCTGCTGATGCAGGTGATCGCGCTGGGGTTCGTGGTGCGATTCGCTGGACTCCTAGGATCGGCGGGCTACGTCGGGATCGACGTCTGGGTACACATGCCCCAGTACGTTCAGGGGATCCTCGATACCGGTTCGATCGCGGGGATGGGACGGACGAAGTACACCGCCGCGCCGTTCTATCACCTCGTAGTCGCTGCGACGACACTGTTGGCTGGGATCTCGCCACGCCTCGCGCTCTTCGGCTCGATCGGCGTCGTGATGGTCGCCGCGAGCCTGTTGGTCTACCTGACGGCTGTCCGGTTCGTCGACCCACGCTGGGCGGTCTTCGCCACGGCGGCCTACTCGATCAGCGACTTCGTCGTGGTCTGGTCGATCCACCTCATCCCGACGAGTCTGGGGCTGGTGGTCTTCCTCGTGATCCTGTTGCTGTTCGTCCGGATCCAACAGCACGGGCCCCGCCCCGCCGAGGTCGCCCTGCTGGTCGGGTTCATGTTCTCGATGGCGCTCACCCATCAGGTGTCGGCGTTCATCATGCTCGTGCTGTTCGTCGCCGGGTCGCTCGCCCAGATCGTCCTGAACGTCGGCGGCCTCCGACAGCGGTTCCTCTCCGAGGACGGGTACTCGATCCGTATCCACAGCGTCCACGGGTATTCGGCGTTCGCACTCGGGTTGCTCATGCTGGTCTGGAGTATGACTCCGTGGGGTAATCGGACCTTCACCGAGGCGGTTCTCGTGGTGCTGTGGGGATCGATCGAGGGGAGTGGACTGTTCGACCGGGGTGGCGCTACGGGTACGGGCGCGGGCGGCGGCGAACCGGGTTCGTTCCTCGGGGAGACGCTCATCCCGCTGCTCGATCAGACCGGATTCCTCCTCTTCCTGTTCGGGACCGTCGTCGGCAGCCTCTATCTGCTTGGACGGGAGCGCACGAGCCAATCGGGGCTCACGCTGATAGTCGCCGCGCTGATCATGGTGGTATTCACGGTCGTTCCGCCGCTGTTCGGCTTGCGGAACTTCCTACCCGGACGGTGGTTCGCGTTCCTCTATGCGGTGATGGCGATCCTCACCGCCGTCGGCTTCGACCGGTTGCGTCGGGACTGCTCTCCCCAACTGCTCGCGGCGGTCGTCATCGTCTTCGCGCTCGTCTTCTCCGGCGGCGTGGTGCTGGATAGCGACGCGACACAGGACGCGCCCTCCTTCCCAGATCAGAACGGCCGCTACGGTTACACGCCCGCGGAAGTGACGGCGATGGAGACGCTCGTCGAGACGACCGAGAGTAGCGCCGAGAACCCCATCTACAGCGACTCGCCCTACATCACCGTCCTGAACCGCTACGGAGGGGTGGACCGATTTACCGCCGCGACCGTCGACGGCGAGCCGCCCGACCACGAGACGATCGTCTACCGGGACTACCAGCGCGAGGGCGCGCCGCGCTTCGAGACCGCGGACGGTCGGAATCACGTCCAGCAGACCACCATCGAGGTGATGTGTGGCACCCGTTCGATCGGCTACGACAACGGCAATGTCGTCCTCTGTGAGCGCTGATCGCCTTTCGAAGCGAGTGGCTCCCGAATCGGATCGTCGTGTGTCTCAGATAGCTACGTTACTCGCCGCTAATTGGTGCTCCCGTCAGTCTTCGCCCGGACACGGGCACCTTTACACTGCGATCGTTAGTCTCTCGCATGAACATCGTGACCGAGTATCAATACTCACCGGTCGGCGACCACGTGAGGTGGTCGTTATGAACACGGTAGAGCAGTGGAAACAGGAATAACACCCGCTCGACGTCGTCGAGAATGTCTACGAGTACGCCGAGAAGGGCCTGTCCTTCGAGGAGATCGAACAGCGCGCGGTCTCTCGGGGGTGGGTGCTGTTGAGCGCCTCCGACGATGAAGTTCTGACCGCCGCTGAAGCGCTCGGTGAAGACCTCGATGCGGCACAATCGGAGGTAACGGCTGACGAGTTCGAGTCGGTGTTGATCGAGTGCAACGAAGCGATCAACGACGGGATTGGTCTCGAGTACGGTGAGGTCTGCGGCGCTGGAAGCGACTGTTGCTAGCACCAGTTCTGGTGGCTTCTCCAGCATTTCCATATGGCTTCGACCTCTGCGTCCCGGCGTGCTATCTTCCGACAAATTGGTGAAGGTATGCATAATGCCGCGTCTTACCATCACCGTTACCGATGAACAGGCCGCCCTTCTCGATGAAAAAGCGGGTGACGGTGGCGAGTATGAATCAAAGAGTGAAGCGGTGAGGACCTTCATACAGGAGTATGAACGCCTGTCTGAACGGGTGACTGACCTCGAAGCAGAATACGAGGAGCGTATTGCTGACCTGGAGCGGGAAAACGAACGACTACGGAACGAAAAGCAGCTAATCCTCAATCAGCGCGAGGAACACACAGACCTCGTGCGAGCGATCGAACGTGAGCAATCTCGCGAGGATCGGCGGGCGCAAGCCGGTGTACTCACTCGCGCGAAGTGGTGGCTTGTGGGGATGGCCGACGAAGAGTAGCGTGGTAGTTGAGACTAGGGTTCTCAATGCATACGGTCCTCGAATATCTTCGTGGTTGAGTATGATCTCCTCGTTGACTCGCTCAGCAACATCGAATACCCAAGACGGCGACTGAACGGAGTGAGTTACGTCTCCAATTCTGACCAGACGTGCCGGAACTTCCCACTTCGTTTCTCCCGTTGTGGGGTCTCGGATGCCGCCTCGACGGTTATGCGGCTAATCCCATGATCACGAAGGAACGACTGAAGCTTCTGTTCGATATGCTTCCAGACCTCCTCCTTAGTTGCATCAGGGGTGACATCAAAGCGGATCTGCAGTGTAGTGGGGGCTGTGCGGATAATCTGGGTTCGGTGGACATCCGGGACTTCTTCGACGACGCTTGAGAGTGCGAGTGGGAAAATCGGCACCTTCGCTCCCCCGTCGATTTCGAACTGGAGGACGTCCCCTTGCCGTCCGCCGACCTCCATGATGGAGAATGCGCTCCCGCATGGACACCGTTCGTCGTACAGCGTGATGCTATCCCCGAGGTCGTACCGAACGAGTGGTTGCACTCGATTCGAGAGGCTCGTGACGAGGACGGTGTCTGACGGCGTCTCTGGGTCGACCGGCTGATAGTTCTCGTCGACCGGTTCGAGGACGACCCAGTCGGTGTTGGCGTGGAGATTCCCGTGTTCGCACTCGACGGCAATCGGGACGAATTCTGTCGCCCCGTAGAGTTCCCGGACCACACAATCGAAGGTGTCCCGGAGCATTCGCTTTTGGGCCTCAGAGATGGGTTCTGCTGTGGGGAGGACGAGTGCGGGGCTGATGCTGAGTCGGCCGTCTTGCTGGGCTCGCGCCAACTCAACGAGGACGGTCGAGTAGCCTTCGAGGATGGCGGGCTGGAACTGGTTCAGATCGGAAATCAGGTCGTTGATCGGGCTTTTCGGCGAAAAGAGGCGAAGGCGACGCTCACCATAAACGGATTCTCGACGCATTAGTTCGAGGCCTGCCGCGCCGGCGAAGTGACCGCCCGAGACAGCGACCAGTGCGATGTGGAGATTCTGCGTGATTAGGCGGGACAGCGGCGAAATTCCGGCCATTGCAGGCAGGATCCACCGATCGCCCACCACGTCTGAAACGGTCCAAGCGGTCTCATCCTGGACGAATACTCCTGGTTCCCCGGTCGTCCCAGATGTGGTCCAAACCGGATACTTTCCGAGGAAGCGCTCGCCGATCTTCGTCTCGTCAGCGACGAACGCGTCGACCTCGTTTTTCGTTATTGCCGTGTCCGTGACGACGTCGTCAAAGTGTTCCATGAGCATCGACTTCGTCACCGGCGGGTACTGTGTGAGGTCGGTACTGCCGTCGGACACGTCGGCGTAGTGGCGCTTGTAGAACCGTGACTGTTGACGGGCAAACGAGAGCATCTCCACGAGCCGTCGTCGCTGTCGAGCCTCTATCTCTGCACGGGTCCCTCCTCTGGCCCGCCACACGTCGAGCGTGATCTTTCCTCTCTCGATTGGATTCATCGGACTGGTGTTGGAGCGCGGGGGAATTCTTCCGAGCCACCTCTCGTATTTCCTGTAGACTTCGCGGCGAACAGACTTTGTTATTGGCCCGCCGAGCCAGTTGTTGCCCGACGTTCCCTATTGGTCAGCCGACGAGCGTCACTCCAATCACGCCCCCGACGCCGTAGGTGAGGATCGCAGCAGCGAGTCCAATCCCGACCTGACGCAATCCAGAAAAGAGTACGGACCGTCCCGCAAGCAGGGCGATGCCGGCGCCGATGACGAACAGCGCGATTGCACTCAGCACGAGACTCGCCCCGACGGCGACCAATCCGCTCAACGCAAAGTACGGGAGGACCGGGACGATGGCGCCGAGTACGAAGAGCACGAACGACGTCGCGGCCGCTTCCCATGCTGAGCCGCCCAGCTCTTCCGGGTTGATACCTGATTCCTCACGAGCAAGCGTGTCTAACGCCATCTCCTCGTCGGCGATCAACTGCTCGGCAATCTCTGGCGCGTTCGGTCGAGAGGCCTTTCGCCTCGTAGATGAGGGCCAGTTCTTCTGCCTCTTCTTCAGGAACCTCGGCGAGTTCTTCGGCCTCGATATCGATCTGGCGTTGATACAGTTCCCGAGAACTTTGGACTGAGAGCCACTCGCCCATCGCCATCGATCCCGACCCAGCGAGGAGTCCGGCGAGACCCGTAATCAGAATCGCTGTCGAATCCAGTGCCGCACCGGCGACGCCCATCACGAGACTGAGATTGGAGACGAGACCATCGTTTGCACCGAGCACTGCCGCACGGAGTGCGTTGCCGCTGGTCGCCCGGTGGCGTCCTTCGAGCTGGGCGAGGACTTCCCCCCGTACCCCCTGCCCGGGTGTTTCCGCGATCACCGTCAGGAGGCGATCGTGCGAGCGTTCGTCGGCGGCCATCCCGGTTCCCGTGACCTCCGGTTGGGTTGCGTAGTCGCTCCCACCGATGGCCTCCCCGGCTTGCATAGAGGATAGTACCAGCCCCGGCCCGAACCGACGGGCAAGCCACGCCAGCACTCTTGCTCTCCGAGACGGCTTGGCGCCTCCTGGGTCAGAACCGGCGTCTCGAATCTTCTCAGTCCAGAAGTCTGCATGGGATCGCTCCGTGTCAGCCAGCCGGCGGTAGACTTCTGCGACCTGTGGTTGCGATTCGGCGTCAGCCATCGCCGTATAGACCGTCGCACTATCGATTTCGTCTTGCTGATTGCGACGGTAGCGTTCGATGTTCTCTGGAGCAGTCATATATGGTGTAATTGCGACGCGAGGACTTAGTGGTGGATTCAGCGCATCACACGGTCGCCTTGACTGCTGAGAATAGCGAAATATGTAGCCGGATAGAGTTTATAGATAGAGAAACTGAGTTTATGGGTCCCGTACCCCCTGTTATCGGACGAATCCGAAGTCTATTAATCCACTTTTGATTAAGCCAATAATCAAAAGTGAAAAGTGCCATCACCGAGCCCTCCACTCATCCAGCCCTCCGCCAGATTCCAAAGTCCAGGGTTCAGCCACTACATCCGCCCTCCAACACTTCAAGAAGGACTCACGCAGTTCCTCAATGCGAAGGCCAAAGGCGACGACTCGGGGAATTAATGACGCAACGAAAAGCGCGTCATCACTCACTGGATCGACTGGCTCAATCAACGAAATATCGAAAGTACGCTAATCGTCGAACGTCATTCCGTAGCCCCAATCTTCCAGTTGGGTTTCAACTTCATCGAGATGATTGAGACCAGCTATCACAAGTGCTTCTCGCAGATCGGTTAGTGAGACGTTGCTGTCGAACTGCTCCTCAAGCTTTCGAAGTGCATCACGTTCTGCGCTTTTCGTATCGCTATGAAGGAATAGTGGGACCCGATCACGTCCATCTTGGACTCCATCTCGCCGGAATTTGTATGGGATCTGCATCGGTTGAGAGGAGTCTCCGCTTTCTGAGCGAGTTGTGCCTGAACTTTCGATATCGGCGTCCATTGACTGGATCTCATCATCAAGTTTATCGTCAGCAGCTGGTGATTGCTCCTCGTCTGTGTCGGAGTCTTCAGCGAACGGGTTCTCTCCGGCGCCCTGCTTCATTCCCGTCATGCAATGACCACCTCATGGTCCACATCCCCTGGTTCAGGTGGATTTGGTGCTTCAAGCCCAACTTCTGTCTCTAGTTGCCGAGCTATGGAATCAAACTGAGCGAGCGTATTGATCTCGTAATCCCGACGTCGGTCTCGGAATTCTCGAACGTATCTAAATGCCGAACACTGCTGCATCCAGCACCCCTCCATGAGAGAAGCTCGCTCTCCGATGATCTCGGGAATAGGATACTCGATCTCATCAAGAATCGTTCGCTGGTCGCGTGTATCTTTGAAGCCGACAGGGACGGCTGCTAGTACACCAACCTCGACGTTGAGTTGGTCTTCAAGACCGGCAACGAGGGATTCGAGGCCTTGGACTGCTGCTTTACCTTTTGCACTTGGTTCAACAGGAATTACGAGTGAGCGAGTTGCATGGATTGCATTGTAGAGATGCGGGCCTTCAGTGGCTGGTGGGTCGCAGATAAGGACATCATACTTCTCGGGGACACCTGCTTCCTGAAGGACGCGCAGAAGCTGTGAGTGCATCCCGAACGCTTCGCCCATTGCTTCTGCCTGGTCTTTCTCGCGTTGGAGGTACTCTGCGAGATCGGAGAGCATGTTGTGCTCGGGAATGATATCAACGCCTTCTACGGTTCGAATGAGATCATTCAGATCACCTTTGGGCCGGCGAATGAGATGGCGGGTGAGATTATCAACGGGTTCTGTGCGTTGGTCATCAACACCGAATAGCCGTGAGAGATCACCATCCTGCGGGTCAAGCGGTACAACAAGTGGTTTGAGACCTGCTCGCGCATGAGCAACTGCGAGATTTGCTGCTGTCGTGGTTTTCCCCACTCCACCGGCCTCACTGTACGTTGAGTACGCTAACATACTCTCTCCAATACTGCGATCTCCCATTAATGTTCGTCAGACACATTCAATAATGCAGACACCTACAGAACATACTGAACACTATTATTGAACACACATCATGAATGTATGTACTGAACACAAGTAATGAAGATCTGCAATGAACATTCTCAATGAACATCGCTAATAGGTCCGTTCATAGAAGAGAAGAAAGCATATTGGAAGACGCTAGCCGAGATTAGTCTTAACCAACTGAAGAGCCGCGAAAGGGGATTCTGTTGGTTAAATTTTCCCCTCTTCTGAAATTGCACCGGCTGTACAGAACAGTTATATAGATTCCCACCCTAGGTGGGACTATGCCAAAAGTAGATTCGAAGGGTCGGATTGTACTCCCCCAAAAGATACGCGAACGGCTCGGAATCTCACCTGGAACATCAGTCGAAGTTCACGAAGAAGAAGGAAAAGCAGTAGTCAAACCCGAAGACAAGCCAGAGCAAATCCTGAACCGGATGGATCAAATAATCGAAGAAGCTACCGAAACCAGATCTCCAACACCGTATGGAGAACTCGATCCGATAGCAAAAGATCACGCAGACACAGTACAACGGCAAGCCCAACAGGAGCAATCCAGTGACCAGTAACGGCCCATTTCTATTCGACGTCGGTGTGACTGCGCTCGCGCACGCGGGAACTCCTGTAAGTGAAACCCCCCTCTCGTATGTAAAGCAAGCAATTCGCGGAGAGATCGAAGTAGTCATCCCGTATGCGTCACTCATCGGAGCACACCATGTTTTATCGTCGTTCTATGGTTTTTCGAACGAGGAAGCGTCTCGACTAATGCAGAATTTCATGGACGCCAAGCAGATTCACTGGTACGAGAAAACAACAGAGAGCAGCGTTCGAGCAGGATTCACTCTCGCAGCTGAAACCAACATCGAAGGCTGGGATGGATATTACGCGCAAGTCGCTCGCGAAGAGGGCATTGAGACCGTGCTGACTCTCGACGATGACTTCAAACAGATAGACGAATTCAGTGCAAAGGTCATTCTCTCTCCTGAAGAGTTCACCACTCTGAACCAGTACTTAGGTTACTAGAGATGGATAGGTTCAGTCCTTGCTCACAGGTTTAATATACTCAGATCTGATTTTCTTGCCATCGCGCCACTGCCAGTAGTAGTAGCGATTATCGTTGATAGTCTTGATCGTGACACCAGCTTTAGCCGGAACACCATCAGGAGTGTCATTTTCATCAGCTAAACCGTTGATCTCTCTATGGCGATCAATCGTTGTTTCTTCTAATTGCTTCTGTGCCTGCTGTTCTTTGTAGTCTGCGAGCTGACGAGCATATCGTCTAAGATCATGAAGAGTTGTTGGACTCTGTTTCTGGAGCCCCTCGACCAAGTACTTCGGGAGTGAATCGGGCGGTTGTGGCTGTTGATCCATTGTTAACCAACGAGAAGCGATTACAGATAGCGATGTTGGTTAAACTGATACATGATAAGGCGGTCTCAATCAGATCGAAAGGATTCGGAGGATGATAGAGGAGGTTCAAAATGACGTACGCTTTGTTATTCGCCACACCACTGTTTCCGGAGCAACCGTCGTTTAGAGGGGATTGAACAGGGGAGTAACTAGTAGGAAGTGTGAGAACCCTCCACCATTTCCTAAGCTTCCTATAGAGAGGATATGGGGACACCCTCACTCCACCGTTTCCTAAGCTATCGCGGAAATAGAGAGAGGGCCAAAGGGATGATGCTGCTATAGGACAGTGATCAAATGTCAATTCTGAAGAAAGTACGTGTGAGTTCTACTAGACTAACCTTCACTACCTCCACTACGGTTATGGTTAACGTATATCGTACTTAAAGATTTCTATTGCTATAGAAGGATTTAGGAGCGGTCCATCTTTGTTTACCAGAGCTTCGGAAATAGTGGGGTGAGGGTGTTTATAAGTATCTGGAACTACGGAAGCAGTGGTTCTACTATCACTTATAAACTCGGAAGCTCCGGACGCTTAGGAAGCTAAGGAAGCGGTGGCTTTATTAATACGTCGTGTGAGTCCACTCCACATGGGAATGTTTCGCCGGGATCATTTGGTGTTTGCTAATGCCAAGCCACTCGATGATTCCTATGAACCCGAAGACATTCGAAAGCGAGACCAAGAACTCGCCAAGTATCAACGCGCGCTACAACCCATTATCGACAATCGCCCCACATCAAATATTTTCCTCTACGGGAAAACCGGGACCGGCAAAACAGTAGCGACAAAGTTCATGCTTTCTCACCTAGAGAACGATGCCGCCGACTACGACGATGTGGACCTTGCAACCATCTGGGTAAGCTGTGAGAACCTTTCTTCCTCCTACCAAGTCGCCATCGCACTCGTGAACGAGATCCGCAGAAAACAGGATAAGGACCGAATTAGTACAACTGGATACTCTCAGCAACGAGTCTTCGACATTCTCTATGAGGAACTTGACGCACTCAATGGGACCATCATAATCGTGCTCGACGAGATCGATAATATTGGACAATCCGACGACATCCTCTATGGACTCCCTCGAGCACGTTCAAACGGATATGTCGAGAACATTCGCCCAGTCATCGTCGGTATTAGCAACGACTTCCAATTCAGAGATAATCTCTCCCCCAAGGTCAAAGATACACTCGCTGAAAAAGAGATTCTGTTCCCTCCATATGATGCCAATCAGCTTATCTCGATCTTAGAACCACGTGCTGACAAAGCATTCCATGACGGTATCCTCGAGAGTGATGTCGTTCCTCTCTGCGCTGCGTTTGCTGCACAGGATTCTGGATCAGCACGACAGGCAATCCGCCTTCTTCGGGAAGCCGGCGAACTCGCCCAATCGAACGATGACGAAACTGTCTCTGAGTGGCACGTCCGTGAAGCACAAGATGAACTCGAAAAAAATCAACTGTATGAGGGAATGCAGGAACTCACGATTCAAGGCCACGCTGTCCTCTGTGCACTTGCATTTCATCAAGCTATGAATGAGGTACCAGTTCGATCACGGACACTCTACGAACGGTACATGAATATTTGTAACCAGTTTGATGCCGACAGCGTAAGTGAACGCCGAGTCCGAGATCATCTCTCTGACCTGAGTATGCTGGGCCTTATTACCGTCTATGAACGCAATGAGGGACTTTCAGCCGGTCGTTACCATGAATATGAACTCGACGTTCCGTTACGAGCTGTCCTTAACGTACTCCGCTCTACAAACCGTTTCGAAGGTATTGCAGATACTATCAAAGACAATGTCAAAGAACAGTAGCCCTCTCAACTATTTTTGACAATCTGTGAAATCTGTGACTCAATCAAGTCAAATCTCTGCAACTCGTTGGTAGTCATCGTCGAGAGCGTTCGCGTCTTCAGACAATAGTGCAACGACGATATACGAGGCATATTCCTTGAGATACTCAACCAACTGTGCGATACGCTCGGAATCGATTGCTTCTAACGAGTCAAGCAGGATAAACGGCATCTCTTCGTGCACATTGTGGACGAGATAGCCCGCCAATGCCAGCACTAAGCCGGTGACCTCACGTTCGCTCTCGCTCAGGTGCCCGACTGAATCCTCGTACGTTGTATCGTCATCCGTTTGGCGCGTTACGTGCAGCTCGAAGGTTGCATTACCACTCGTCTTTGGATTCCGGTATTCGAGCCAAATACGCGCGAGGTTCCCGTAGTCCAGCAGGTCGACAACCGTCTCCATATGTTTGTTGAACGCTTCAATAGCTTCGCGCTCGATCCGTTCGATGCGCGTCCGGAGCTCTTCGAGCTCCGCGTTGATCTCCTCGCGCCGGGCTTCGAGCTGATCGCGTTCTGCAAGCTGCTCTTCGAGATTCTCGATATCCTCTGCGAGAGCGTTCTGTTTCCGTTCAAGCCGATCACGCTTGAGTTCAAGCTGTGTGACCTCCTTTTGAGCCGCAAGGAGATCTTCGTCATCCTCGTCAGCTTCGACGGCCGATTCGAGATCCTCAATCTTCTCTACAAGCTCTTCACGCCGTGCTTCGAGTTCACTGATTCGGTCAGTCCGGTCAGTAAGCTCTGCCACAGCCGTTTCAAGCGCTCGTTCGAGTTCCGCACGCTCGTCTCTCGTACTAGTGTACTCCTTTCGTTGAGCGGTGAGCTCTTCGAGCTCTCGGGTGAGTTCATTACGTCGTTCGACTTTCTCTTGGCGGAGGTCTTGGAGGCGAGAGACCGTCGACTCGATCTGTTCAGTACCTACTTGCGAGCCACACGTCCAACACGTGACATCGTCCGATTGGTCCGCGAGCAGTTGATCCGTGATCGCACCCCCATCTGCTTCCGTCCCAGACGGTTCTTCTCCGCCAAGGAGATCCGTGACGCCTTCCTCAGTGATCTGCTCGTTGAACTGGATGACCGTCTGGAGTTGAGAGATAATCTCGTCGAGTTCTCGCTTTCGGCCACGGATCTGCTCGATTTGACTCGCGAGATCATCTACTTCGTCCTCATCGATAACCGAAAGCTCCTCAAGTTCGGCTTCGAGCTCAGACTGTTCGGCTTCGAGCTCAGACTGTTCGGCTTCGAGCGAGGCGACGCTTTCCTGCTCGGTTTCGAGATCGTAGGTAACGTCCTCAAGCTGGGATTGTGCGTTCCGGAGCGAATCGAGCTGGTCAGACCCCGTACTTTCGGAGTCGGACGTAGATTGTTGGGCCGTCTCCAAGGAGTTGCGTGCCTCCTCAAGTTCCGCCTCGGTGGTTTCGAGTTGGTTGGTAACGCGTGCGTGTTCTTCTTCGAGGGAATCACGCTCACGGCTGGCATCTGAGAGTTCCGAGAGTTGGGTGTCGATGCCGCGTTTTTCGGCTTGCAGCTGGCTGATTCGGGCTTCAATCTCTTCGACGTCGACCGGCCGCAGGATGAGTTCTCGGAGGTCCTCGTTGCGAACGACGGCCCGTCGAGCGGGATTAGATTCTAAGAGAAACGCGAACAGATCAGCCAGTTGGGCCTCTTCGAGATAGGGATCGCCAGCAAACGCGACACCGGTATCGGTCCGGGTGAGTTCACGTGTGTAGGTCTCATCGTCAAGGGCAAGGCTCACACGTCCCTGGTCGGCATCGCCTTTGAGTGATGCACGGTCGCTGCCGAGAGCGGCCATCAGCGCTTGCAGGAAGGAGGTTCGATTCGTTGCGTTTCTGCCGGCGAGGACGGTGACACCGGGTGTGAATTCGACTGAGGTCGAGTTAATGCCGCCGATATGCTCGACGTCGACGGCGGCAGGTGTGTTCTGAAGTGAGGGCATTCTGTGGTCTGTTTTACGACGGGGTCTTCAATAAGCATTCAGATGTGCTCTCATCAGCGATGAGCGGCTGATTAGACCTCCGATGGGTCTGTATCGGCACTCCAGCGTCCGTGAGAGGAGGGATGCCAGTCGTCAGGAACGACGCGATCAGGCTTCTCCGGGCACATTGCTCGATGTCCGTTGGCGGCGTCTGCGGTGAGAAATTGTTTTCCACACCGAGGACACTCGTTCATTACTCTGTACTACCCATTCCTACAATTATAATCCTTCTTCAATTAATCACAACCTGAATATCGTTTCAATTACTGAAATCTAGTGCGTTCTTTGACGCATGAGGCGCTAAGACTCCTTCCTTGCCGCTCGATCGGGGGAGTGAGTCTGAGGGCCTTAGCGCCTCAATTCAGGGAACACCCTTTATCGAACCCAATCTCTATACTCATAACGTCTAATTACCCTCTGTGATGGAGACCGACGAGTGGTCAGCAATCTCGTATCAGCTTGGCGAATCTACTGACCTTCTTACAGCGTTCGAGCACACAGGAATCGAACATCTCGAGGTCTCGGGTGAGCGGACGATCGTCATCTACAGTCGCACTATCTTCGATCTCGAAGCCGATGACGGGAACTTAGCGGACACACAGCTCGTTACTGTTGAGATCTTTGATGTCTCACCGGACTATTCTGCAAGTGATGATCCTGATCCAGTTGCGCTCACCGACCCCTTGATCGAGGAACTCACGGGTGCAATTGGTGTCAACTGGGAGCGTTGCTGAGCACTCTCTTGGTTGATCTTGTGCATCCGAACCATACACTCTACGTAGCAGCTATTTGACGATCTGGCTCTATTTGCTTCGTTCGAGGACGCTCGCAAAGGCGACGTTCGACTGGACGGTCTCGATTTCAACGGTTACCTCCTCATCGGGTTCGGCATCCGGGACGATTACTACGTATCCCCGTTCGACACGAGTAATTCCATCTCCCTGATCGCCGAGCGTATCGATCGTCACTGTTCGGATCTCACCCTCGTTGACTGGTGGCTCTGGACTCTCTGCCGGGGAAGAAGACGATGAAGCGTCAGTGGATGCTGTGCTCTGGTGGTTGTCTACTGCGTCCTCAGTTTCCGTAGGCAGCACGGCGACTTGATAGACTGCTCCTGGATTAACCGTCCCCTGTTCGACTAGCTCTTGTGGAATCTCGATCTGCATGTGTCCCGCTGTCTCGGTCGGGCGAGACGTAATAAGCGCGTGAAGACGATCTGGAATTGAAACCATTGATACGTATTACGAGTAGTTGCATGCACGCCACTCTATATAATCTCTTTCGGCGAATGTGTCTGCTAGAATGTGTTCTTTGCTGCGTGTCTCCGTTATCTCACTCAATACGATGTCGTCGGAGCAATCTGCAGATTCTTCGCTTGGTGAGCAGCTTCAGGCGCTTCACGATACTGCTCCTCAACGCTATAGTCTGCTTGAACACTATGCGGAAGATCTCAGACAGGCTCTCGAACAATCAACGCGAAACTACGCCTCAGCAAAACAACTGTATTCGATGTGGGACGATCCGCCATTCGAACCCCAGCTCTTCGGCCAACTTCTGAGTACTGCTGCGAACCTTGAGATTCTACACATCTATACCCATCGGAGCAATCGGAATCGATACGACCTAACAGCGTATGATTCGACGCGGATGGATCAGCTCGCGGCGATTTTCACCGATGAAGCAGCGTCAGCGATGAATACGGAGCCTGTCGACCGATAACCGCTGTTTAGGCTGCGCTCAGCGTATCGCGCAGGTACTGTTGTTCCCACTCTCGACGAGCGTCGATTTCTCGCTGGCCACGCGCTGTGAGTTTATAGAGGTTCGTCCGTCGATCCATCTGTAATTTCTCGACGAGCCCTTTATCGACGAGCGTATCGAGGTTTGGATAGAGCCGTCCGTGGTGAATCTCTGTGTCGTAATATCCCTCGAGTTCGGCTTTGAGCGCGAGGCCATGCGGGTCGTCTAGTCCACCAATAACGTAGAGCAAATCCCGCTGGAAGCCGGTAAGATCGTACATACGCGTATATTGATCAGGTTTATTGTCAATTTATTGCATAATATACGCTGGAAGAGTGTCTGAGCGAAAACAGATTTATCAGTTGAGTACCTTACCAGTATTGGACTCAACGGGACTTCTGTCCGTTCGAGACCGTTGCTGCAAGTCGTCTAGGTACAGGGCCAACGGCGGTCGAACGAGTGACCATTGAATGTTGCCTTCGTGGTGGTTTTCCTCTGATCGAACCGTAAGGACGGGAACTGACGCAGTCTGGGCCACTTGCTCGGCAATCGACTCGCGCAAGAATCGGGCGAGTCGCCCACGAGAGTGTGCACCCATGGCAATAGAATCAATGTCGTGCGTAGTGAGAAACAGCAAGCGTAGCTACTCTCGAGGCTCCTCTTCACATCCTAGTAAGGGACGGAATTATTCTACAGGGAATCCTTAGTCTGTTGATGAACGATGAGGAGGGCTCTCCCAGCGAAGAGGCAGTCCGGAAGGCAGTTGACCACGCCCAGAGCGGAGCGCCCGCAGCTGGGTCAGCAGTTCGTGATCGGTTCACCGCTGATGAGATCTTTCAACGTGTTGTCGCGGCCGCGGGTGAGGAAGTAACGCTTGGATTTCGCGAGCTATTCTTCAGTGGACTCGCTGCTGGGTTCGCGATCGCACTGACCTTCATGCTTCATGCCTCGTTTGCAGCGGATTTTGGTGAGGAGGCAGTAGTCGCGAGCGGAATCCTGTACCCCCTTAGGTTATCTTCTCACTCCAGAAGCAGTCGAAACAGCGACGACATTTGGAATGGAGGGAATTAGGACGGCGTGGTGGGACCTATTCTATAAAGATGTGTTTGCTGGATTTATTGTTGCCGGTGTTGTGTGGCTCGATTTCGCCGCTCGCGACACTGCATTTCGACTCGTGCTCGTGTATCTCGCGTTCCTTGCGATTCCAACCGCTGGACTGTACCACAGCGTCGTTACTGCCGCAGAGATGTTATTCCTTGTATTTGAAGATCGAATCGGTATCATTGTTGGTACAATTGACTTTCTCCTTCCAGTGTTGCTCGGCAATACGATAGGTGGAGTAGTGTTAGTGACACTGATCAACTACGCTCAGACAAGTAAGAATCGAATGGAGTTTGCAAATGTACAGCAGATCACTCCGTTAACACCTCGCGAATGGCTTTTCGGTGGACTAGTAGGTCGTGCGCATGTCGCTGGAGAGTCAGTTGAAGATTCCGCAAATCACGACGACTGATCGTCTAACCACCGACTGCAACTCTCATCGCTATTGCTTTTGTTAAAAATGAAATCCACTCTACTGCGAGTTCACTGGTAAGACATGCGATCCTCTAAAATCGATTCAAGAGACATTCATCCAATACTGGGTATCACTAGTACTCTCCTCCCGTCGAAATATGTGCAGAAGGGTCGATCTCTCTTTTGCTCTCGTGCTATTAAGTTATTGAATACTCAGGAATCAGTTACAAGATCAGCGAAATCCTCGATTGGGATGAGTTCCATCGTTTGAGTATCGAGTCCATAGCTACCGATCGCAAGCGCGGCTTGTGCTGCTGTATTTCGGTCCGGTGCGTCAAAGATCATAACGAAATCGACATCACCTAAGACAGCGTACGAATGTTCAACCTCTGTACCGAAGTCTTCCTCCAGCTTAGCATGAAGCTCCCCCCAGAAGGAGGCTAATTCTTGGGCGTTTTGTACATGTTCTTCTAATCTGATAAGGACAAGGTATTTTGCCATGACAACACTTGAGTACGAATCCTTATCAACTTTCTATTGAAATTCCATCTGATAAGATGTAATCCTATTCGGATCAGTAGCGACGATTCGTTCGATATCGATTTGTGAGGTAGAATGAATGCTAAGCGTTTTCTTAAGCATGAATTCCGTAGTCGAGAAGCAAAATACAATAATTGTGCCATTCCAAACCGTCCTTTGCATTGGTTTAACAACATCTCCAGCAGATCGTATTTGTCCACTTTCCTCCTTACACTACAGCATGAGATTCTCGCGCTACAAACATGGGAGGAGGTCACCGAAAATTAGCTGGAATGAGTAACGACCGAGTGGGTAAGGACAATCGGTCCGAACACGAAGAGTACCAGTAGGAACCACGCAATATTAGGCACAGCAACAAACGGAAATGCAGTGAATTGAGCAAATCCCAGAATGCTGAGAGTTACGAAGCCTCCACTCAGATAGAGACGGTCCCAAAACACCGTCCCCGAGTGTGAGGGGTGGAGATACTTCTGTACAGATTGAAAATTTTGTCCGAGTTCGATCGTGCCTCTCGGTTGATTGTAGTCGATGACATTTGCATCATCGAGTTTCGGAAGGTGCGTCTGATACAGTGAGACGTACGCGCGCTTCCGATCCTGGTGGGTGATGTAGGCATCCTCCTCTTCCATCTCCCACTCTGCAAGTGCGTCTGCGAGGTCACCCAGTCTCACTACTTCCGCCTGCATCTCAAAATACTGTAGCACATATCGACGGCGGCGATTGCGCAGAAGATCAAAAATTGTCTCTTTTGATAATCCCTGACCAGCCAGTGGTGACGAGAGCCGTTCTTGGAGTGCATTATATCCAGGCAGATGGCTGATATCCTCGCTCATCATGGCCTCTGGTTCGGTCAATCCACCCGATTCTTGGTCGCTCTCTTGCTGTGTTGGTCCGTAGCTCATGTTGTCCCGCCCTTAGTGGACTTGTTATCCTTGCAAACCACTGTCACGTGCTAGTAAATAAAGATAGATTACCATATTCAATTATTGCATATCTAACTAGTAATCCTCACTGAATGAGACACTGAGAGTAGTAGTACTGGCCTGGGGACAGGCATCATTGTGATCAATGCGTTACAAAACGAAGGCCATTCACAGTCGTCTGTACCAGAACCTCAATGCACTGATCGAGAGAGACTCGATAGAGAAAGGCAACGTCGATCGGCAGACGAGCTACTATGTGCCGCTGATCGCAGGCGTCGCGAGTGGGAACATCAGTACGTCGCCGTCTCGGTTAACAGTCAGGTTGTGCCATTGCCTACGTGATAACTTCGCTGCACGTGTCTAACAGAGGAGTGGACCGCCTGCCGATAGTAAAAGAATCGAGTAATGGGGAGCTACAACAATCCAGAGCAGGACGCCCCCATGAGTCACGAGAACCAACCATGAGCGAGGCACGTCAAGGGCGTCCCATCTCCTCTATGCCGTCATAGCACTATTGTAAAGGGGGGCTTGTGGGGGAGATCCTCAATTAAGTGCTCACTTGAGCTGGATATGACACTAACAAGCACGAGATGGACGGGTCGCCAGATAGGGAAATGGAACGGTAGCCGTCGGCGAGTGCGGGCTTCGCGATCGCGTCGATTGTGACCTCGTCCTCTTGGTCATTCTCGTTCTCGAGGTTGCCGACCAGCTACTTGAACTGTTCGCCGCCCCAGTCGGTAGCGACGCGGTCAGTAGACTCAAGACCACCGTTCAGATCGTAGTTGAGCTCACATCTTCGAATGGCGAAGCGACGACGCGCATCGAGATTCAGCCGTGGTGATCTTAGAGAGAAACAAACACGACGGCCCGAAGAAACAGACGCCTATTGATCTCTTGTGGCTACTGTCCCTGTGATGGGATCTCGACCTGGATCCTGTCGTTCGGACTCAGAGTCCGATCGATGAGTCTCCCGTGACCTCGCCGGAGACGCTCGGACAGCGCCTGATGAGAGACCCCGAGCTCATCAGCGAGTTCGGATAGCGAGATCCCTCGAGGAACGTCGTAATAGCCCATCTCCTTTGCTTTTATCAGTGACATGTACTGTGATTCAGTCAGCCCGTGTTCCGAACCGTCGTTCCCCTTGAGATCGTAGATTGCTCTCGGAAACCTCTCCGAATTGGAGAGGTTCAACATGATCGACGGAATGATTTCCGCCGTGGCGGTTACCCGCCATTGAGTTCTATGCTATCATTGATTTTAGTTATACGATGGTTATTCTGCGAAAATTTTTGATGCGAGGCAATAGTAGAGCCTCAGATCTGCCGCTTACTCGTATTTCCCATTCTTTGTAGCAGTATATCTGTACAGATCCCTCTGAGTTCTCGTAGAAAACCTCTCTTTTGTGAGAGAGGTACTGTGGGTGGGTGGATCGTACGCAACTGACCCTGAGTCGCGGTGACCGCATCACCTCGTAGACTGTCAATTGTATTGGTTATATAGGTGATATTCAATGGAGAGTCTCTACGTAATTCGACTCGGGGATAGTAAACGGCCAACCATCGACTCAAGAAATCCTCAGTCAATCCCGACTTTCAGCCCAATCCAACAAAAAGCCTATATTACAGACTCTGCTACAGTAAATTGCCCTACTCGATTACGGAACGAAGGTAATGTCAGAGGCACCTTCACGACGCCAGTAGGGTGTGTGCAATCCCCCACTTTCTACCTCTCGGCTCTGGCGCCGTACCTGAGGATATGTATAACAGTGAGAAATACGTTGGCATTTGTGGAGAAAGTGAGAGGATCTACCTAACACCGGTCTCCAGACGAGTAGAGACCTGTTCGATGCCGTCCTCGAATAGCAACTCCACCGCTGACTATCGATTAGACTTCTACCAATTAGAAACTCTCTCCAGCCTAGAGAGGTCAACCATGAACAAGGGGGAGGGGGGATATATGTCCGATCCCTATGAGCTCCGCGACCGCAGTAGCTCTTTGGATGTCACCTGTATTACTTATACACTGATTATTGATCGCGACAGTCATTCATATTCATCGAGTACTGTTGAATAGCAACGAAGCGAAACGAGACGGTACGAAGCCGCTATGAGGCGTTTGACGCCCAATAGATTGTCATACCTTCCTGCAGGGGGACTAGTGCCGGACCAGCCGATACAATCCTAGCCTCGCTCCCAACGGCAGCACTCCGCATGGGTGGTGTACCTCGCCGTCACTGCAATGCTCGACGTCCATGGTGGGCAGTGTGCGGGCCTCTCTCTGATAGTCGTGTCGCCAGTTGTGTACGCGCTCGCCCGTCGAATAGGCGTCTTGAGGACCTGAGTACTATACCTGATCGAAGGCCTTGTGCAACGACCGCCTTTCACAGCCGGGTTGTGTTGCACAAGGCAAAAAGCAGACGAACATCCGCTCTCCGATGACAGAGTATTGAGCGCACGTCCAGTCTATGAAGTGGCGAGTGAGGTCCCTCGCCCCAGGCCGATCCTGGTATTACCCTCACATGGGTCCCATAACCCATGTTGAGATTTGTCATACACCGAGATAAGTTTATTGGATATTGTAGCTATATTGGAATAAGTTGGACTGCAGAGTAGGTATTGAAGTACCCAGCATACTCTATCACAGTGGAAGGCTAATCGAGGGATATTCACTTTCGAAGCCACCGTTGACAACCCGCGAGCGCGCCTAGTAGCTTCTCTCGCTGACATCCCCTTTCAGTGAAAGAGCCGTAGTAAGTGCACCACACTGAGGAGTCTGCCATTGGGAGCCTCTCCTCATACGCGACGGATGTGGACTCACGACTCTGGCAGTGTCGATGACTATGGATTGGACGACGCCAGATCGTAGGTTACACCTCACGCACGGGATGGCCGCCTACTAAGGGATAAAAAAGACTGGCAACTGGAAGGTCCACACCAGAGTCGAGTAGGACACCCCGATGGATGGCACTGCATTGGTGGTTGAAGCACGTCACGGGGCGTCCCATTTCTATCATAGTGCCACATCCGCATTGTTAGAAGGGTCTTATAACCCGCGCTACTGGTCGATCAGTGCCCATTGAGAATCCAGAGTTCATCGGTGTCAACGGATAGTCGGTCGCTCTCTGTCGAAGAGTCGGTGTGTGGACCGAATGAATAAGAAAATACGAATTGGGTCCTAGGGACGTCCTCAAAGCATCTTCCAAGAGCCAGCTACCATGATCCTCGCCATTGGTATCCTGAAAGTAGTAGAATATCCTATTGTCAGTGAGGTGCCCGTTGATCTTGGCTTTAGTCCGGGAGACGACTCACCGTCACCCTTCAGGAATTTGGTAGATACCGATCGCCCAGTTTGGCCCATCCATCCCCCGAGCACCGCCATCGACAGCGGCACGCCATCCGCCGCCCTCGCCGCGATACCACGGGTCATAATGGTGCATCCGTAGGGAATTCCACGATGGGTCCTCGCTTTCCTCTTCGGCAGTCCCCTCCAGCAGCGGCGAGGTTGGATCTCGGTCCTGCTCGAAGGTCACGGGGGTAAGGTCGGTGATATGGTAGGCTGAGAGTGACTCTCCGTAAAACTGCGCAGTCGCCTGGTAGAACATCATGATCCCCTCATCGGTCACGATCGGCCGACCGCCAGGTCGTGAAGCATCGGGTCGTCCCTCGATCACCGGGTTGGCGTCGTAGGCCGTCCAGTCGCCGTCGAGGTCATCGCTGTAGTATGCATAGGCATCCTCGTTCGCGTCACCGGCAATCGACCACCAGCGGTCCTTCCACCGGAAGAATACGTGGTCAGTCACGCCGTGGCCGAATTCGGCGGGATCGTATGGGTCCGACATCGGTCCACTCGGTCGGGAACTCTTCGGCCCGGTAGAGAGGGACGACGGCGTCATCGCGTCCTTCCTCGGTCGTCATGTAATACTCACCGTCCCACTTGAACACGTACGGGAAAGAGAGGTGCCAGTCAGTCTCGAGGACGACCTCCTCGTATTCCCACGAAACGCCGCCGTCCGGGCTACTCGCATAGGAAATTACTCCACCAACGCCAGCCTCGACGGCCTCAAGGAACATGTGCCACTCACCGTCTTCGACGAACAGAAACGGGTCCGCGACGAAAAGTGGCTCGTCAAGATCCGTCACGTTCTCGGCAGTCAACACCGGATTGTCGACCGCCGGATCGGGCTCCGGAGTCAGTGGCCCCACGCCGGTTTCCGGATAGGGGTACGTGGGGATCGTCTCATCCCACGTCGGTGGCGCCTCGGGTTCGCTCTTGGTCTCCTCGCTCTCCCCCGTCGGCCTGATCTCAGTCGCCTCGGCGGGGAGGCCGGGTAATCCCTCGTCGCCCTCCTCTGTTTGGTCGGTACAGCCCACCAACCCGGTCAGCACAACGCCGATACATCCCAGTAGCTCTCGCCGTCGAGTCATGACTGTCATATTTATATGCAATTAAAAATACACATCAGTGTTTGGATATCGATACGCGATGTTCAATGGCGAGGAATCGTTTCCGAGAGTGCTATTCAGAGAGGAGCGATACCAGCCCTTTCTACGCACTCTGACTCCGCTTTCGGCCTGCTTGAGGACCTGCAAGCGCTTGAGAACACTAACCAATAGACGGTTCTCGCATGATTGTCTGATTTCTTATCGTACACGTCTTCCATTGCAGAAATCACAATAATTTTCCCACCTATCTGTTTTTAAGAAAGAAAGCTAGTGATGACTGGTTGCCGTTTCAGACTCGTCGGCGTAGATCGATATCGCCTCACGAAGCGTCAGAACTTCGATCTCGCGTTCCTCGACCCACTCAAGTATCTGCCTGATTGAGTCTTCATTCACCTTCTTTTTGACTGTGTGTGCCCCAAAAACGCCAAGAAGAGCCTCCTCAGCAATCTCATCTAAATCTCGCTTGACTGCCGTCTCCGTCGTGAACTCAATGAAATAATCTCGTTTGGTCTCATATGGGTTGTACTCTGCAGGGTCATTAATGCGGGATCCATGTCGGGCGTTCGCCACACCATCGTAATATTCCGGGACGAACAAGTCCGAATATCCTGAATACGCATCATACGGTGCCAACAATGTTGACACGTCATAGCCCATCTCTTCAAGCGTGTCCTTTGAGTCGCCAAGCGTCTCATGCATTGTCTCAGCCGGATGGCGAATCTCTGTGTCCTCTGCGGAGAATGATTCACCAACTGGTTCGGTCAGTGCAATGCGGCGTTCACCGGGTGCTCCGCCAAGTCCAGCGACTTCTCGAGTGACTTTCGTCTCTCCATCACTGATTTCGACTGTACTCCCTTCGTGGTGACCCTGTCGATACCCTTTCGCCGAGACCTCTGTATCCGTGGGATGGATGTCCTTGAGGAGTGAAAATGCTCCAAGTGGACGATGTTCTTTCGTGTGACTAGCGATCTCCCAGCCTGCATCGACTAACTCGTCTAACTCCTCAGTGCCCATGTAATCAGTGCGCCCAACCCATTCGCTCACAATACCAGTAGTCGCAGGCGCGTCAAACTCTTCATGAGCTGGGAGTGCCTGTGTATAGTCAGTTATTGGCCCATCGTCGTAGACAAAAACGATGGCTCCGTTTTCGGGTTTGGCTGGTCCCGAGTTTTCTTCTTCTTGTTCCTCATCTTCTTCTAATTCTTCAATTTCCTCGTTAGGTTCGTCAGGTGGCTCTTGATCGGTACGTTGTGGTTTGTTGTTCGGTTGCGTCGTTCCGTTACTGTCCTGTATCCCGAACAGTTGTTTTATTGAAGAAATTATCCATGAAAGTATTCCCCATCCGAAGACGCTGCGTAGCACCTCCCGCCGTGTCTCTCCCCGTTCTTCCATAATATCCAATTTAACACATAACGGATATATATTGCGAAAGTGTTAGGAAGATCACAATTCGGGTTAGAATCTAAAGGTGAGTTGAGATTTTATAACAGAAATTGTATTAAGTAGAATGGAAAATAGTCTATAATCAAATCAGATCACTTCCTCGTTGAGCCGGACGGTGATTTGTTTCATGGTGCAAGCTATCGGAGCGGGATCGGCTAGGAGTGCGTCAGACGTCCGAGCGACTCATTTCGACTGAAGCGTTTGGCACAGTAGGTTGAAAACGTAATCTTCCTTAGCTGACTCAGTAAAATACGCTAAAACGGTGTGCCGCCAAACAGTAGGTTGGCGTTCATGATTGGATAGGGCAGTTAGTCGAACTCATCGCGCAGATCATCGAGTTCGGTGCCAAGCGTTCGATTGGTGGAAGTCGTGGTCCGTACAAGCGGCGATGACGATACTGTCCATAGCCACCGTCCCTGCGTTATGTATGACGCTATATGGGGTTCAGTCTCCGGGAAATGTCGTCTGGATTTCTTCTGAAATTACTTGCCCGAAGTGAAAAGCTGGTCTATTTCTACCTAGTCAGTATTATTACCTTCTGGTCCGCCGTCGTCTTCGACAGCTCCAAGGATCATGAGAATCCGATTTACGAATTCCTCCGTCGTGAGATCTCCGAACAGACACTCACGCAGCCACTCCACATCCAGGTAGAGTGCGGCCCGCCGGACGTCACACTCGTCGTAAAGGGCGAATTTGAATTCCTCAACCGCTTCGAAGAACTCATCAACATCCGCCTCACGAATCGCTTGGTTGAACGCAGGGACCAGGGCTCGTAATTCCTCAGCGAGAACGTCTTCATCAGTCGTCTCAACGATAACGCTGAGTTTGAGTGTTCCTTCGTGGAACCCGAGATCTTTCACGGAGAGGACGTCGCTATCGAGCTCGAACTCCTCGCGATCGAACCCAGGGATTCCGCCGTACTCATCGTCCTCTCTCCTTTCCTCCTTATCTCTGTGCTTTGTGTGCCCGTTCTTTTCTGGTTTCGTATGCTCATCCTCAGCGTCGTGTGCTAAGCTAATGCTGGAATAGCCAACGAGGGTAGTTGTGAGCAGGCCACCGGTTCCGATGAGCATCTGTCGACGCTTCATACCCTATCCATCAACCTGCGTATATATAATTTTTCTGGTGCTAAACAGATAGAATTATATAGAACAACCAGTAGCGCAAATGGTGAATGGGTGCAGCAACGGAAAAGTAGAGAAAAGTGCCCTTGTGCAACGATCAACTCGCGATGAACGGGGCTGTTGCACAAGGCTAGAGGGAGAAAGGACAAGTAAAAGTTACTAATATATCATATCATGATAGATTTAATAGTTAGCAGGATGCTCTAGCTAATAGGGTTCACGCCCAAATGAGAGTGCAGGACTGAGGCCATAGTTGACTCCTGCACTCCACTGCGGTCGCTCAGGCGTGCATACCCCTTCTTCAGAATCCACCCAGGGACTGAATTGTAGCACCTGGGGTGAGTATCTATATCAGAGAGTATCCACGCCTGTGCAGGGACTATTAGCACTCCAAGGGAATATATAGTATTCGCATTCGATGGTAATGATAGACACTTATGAAATAATGGAATAGGAAAATGAAACGGAGGGTCGTCCGAACGCTCGTTATTCACCAAATAACTAATATGTCTTTACAGTTACTATTGCATGGGAGGGTCACCCCTTCCGCTCCCGGCTATGGCCTCAGAGCCGGGAGTCTGCGTTTCACACTCAGTCGGATAGAGACTATGAGGGGAGAGTGGCGATTGCTCACGGGCTATTATCAATCACCGACGGCGGTGGGATCTTACTAACAGCGTGAGCGGCGGTTATAACGGTAGAGAAAGGATACAGGGCGACCGGAAGGAGGATGTAGGGGTGTTCGCACTCTGTATGGAGTACATCGCGTTCGGGCCCGCTTTGCACACCTGATTGGTCTTGTACCGCTCTTCGTATGGTGTTTTGTTATATTATTAAGGCAAGTATTTCTCCTATCCACCTAGTAATTAATATAATTGTGTCTGTAAGAGTTAGTGCGGCCCGACTGATTCACGGCCGCCCGCAACCCACCCCCGGCCCTCCCCCTCTCGTTCGTGATTGACCTCCCCGACCCGGGAGGTGTTGAGGGCGAGTCATCGATCGAACCGCTTGCCAGATAGCTGTGTCATGGTGGAGGTCGCAAGACTGCATCGGGGTCGGTGTGAGGGCCTGACCCCGGATCGGGCAGTCCGGTTGTAGGTAATGTTCTTCCTGTGTGTCCCTGTACAACGAAGCTCCTTCGCAATCGTGAATCGTTGCACAAGGCTTGTCTCACTTGAAAAGTATCCGTCTGAGACTTGAAACCAGTGTAGAGACAACAGTGCGTATCAGACAGAGCCAACAGCAGCCAAAGACACGACTATAATAACAGCCGGTGCGAAATTCGGGCACGTGGAGTTTGTCATGCGGTCCCCGTTCCATATGCGAGTCTAGTATACAACACATAATAGTATGAAAGTGATAATTTCTGAAGAGGAATTGGGTCGCTGGTTAGATTGTACCTTGTACAAGCAATCTCCTTCCTGAAACAGCTCTGGTGAACAAGGTGGCAGCCACTAAGGACTCAGCCCTCACTGCAGGTTGCAAACATAGCCAATTGCACGATTATACTCATTTCGTCACTATCTATAGTGTCTATACCCTTAGCAATTTCTTGATAAGTAACTCTGTTACTCACGAAGGTTTCAACATAAACGCGGTGATCTCCACACCGTATAATTCAGACAACCATATGATATCTCTGCTTCTTAAGGAATTGAAATAATTCACTCATATTCACAGAGATTCAATTACGGATATGCCTGTTAAAGTTCGTATCGGAACTTCTTTCAGTTTTTATAGTTATAATAATTCATACATATGACAATAGAAATATGACATATGGGTGATTACGTCTTTTCATTCAAACTGCGATTGATCTTTATGGACAACATGACCCTGCAGCTGCCCTTTTTGAGGATGGGCAGTTCCTTTTGGAATCGAAGAAGAACGCCTTACGCGAAATAAACATGCTCCAGACGTTCCCACGCCAGACAATTCGGGCCTGCCTTGATTATCGCAACCTATAATTTTCTGAAATTGATTAGATCATATTATTCTACAAATCATATCTTTAATCGAATCTTCTGTGATATAGACTCAAAGACCATGAGGATGCTTCGATTGATGAGCCCGACCCACTGGGTTCGACGAGAGGCCGATCCCATTCCCTTCGAATAAAGCGTTACCGGGACAGGAAGTTCTTTGTACCGAGGTTACCGAAGCATGATGTATGACATCTCTTGACAGTTCGTTCACCGGCGTCCTCTGTCCCATTGTTACCCCCCTCGACGACGGGGAAGTCGACGAGGAATCGCTCGCTTCGCTCACCCAGTTCATCCTCGAGGGCGGTGTCGACGGCTTCTTTCCCTGTGGCACCACCGGTGAGTTCGCCAGCCTCGCGCCCGAACAGCGCAGCCAGGTCATTGACACTGTCGCCGAGACCGCCGGCGACGCGTCCGTCATCGCCGGCGCGGCCGGCACGAGCGTCCCCGAAACCCTCGAACGCATCGCGGAAGCCGAGGCCGCCGGCGCCGACGCCGCCGCGATCGTCGGGCCCTACTTCCACACCCAAAACGCCGCCGGAGGCACCCAGCAGTACTTCGAGGCGGTCGCCGACGAGAGCGCCCTGCCGCTCTATCTCTATAACATCCCGATGTACGTCGGTGACGGTATCGACGCCGAAACCGTCGGCGCGCTCGCCGAACACGACTCGATCCGGGGGATGAAAGACACCAGCGGCGACCTCTCGTATTTCCTCTCGGTTGATCGTCAGACCAACGAGGAGTTCGTGTTGATGCAGGGCTTCGACACGCTGTTGGTGCCTGCACTACGGATGGGCTCGAACGGTGGAGTCCACGCGCTCGGGAACGTCATTCCCGAGGTCTTCGCCGAACTGCTCGAGACCGCGGACTCCGAGCGCGGGGCCGACCTCCAGCGCGAGGCGATCGCGCCGCTCTTTGAACTCTGCGCAGAGTACGGCTTCGCCCCGGCGACGAAGGCCGCGTTGGTCCATCGAGACGTGATTCCCACAGACGAAGTCAAGCCGCCGCTGGTCTCGCTCGACGAGGACACCCACGAGGAGATCGGCGAAGCCGTCGACCGGGCACTCTCGATTTAAAGAAGAAACGAGGGGGTGTACACGATGACGACCCCCGACGGTAGTTCGTCGGTGACCGATGTCGAACAGTCCTTCGTGGCTCTATTTATGTCACCCATGACCCTCCCCCGACTGTTCTTCCAAACCGGTAGTGGCAGTAGTCGTCTCTAATAGACTGAAAGACGTATGCGAAGATGATGTCGACAAAATAATACAGGATAAGTTATAGACGACCTTTATACGAGAGGCTATCAAGAGGGCCATATGGTAGTCGTAGCCGCAGTCGATCGCTCGGACCATGCGAAACAGGTCGTAAAACAGGGAGAAACGTTAGCAAAACAGTTCGATGACGAGCTACACATACTGCATATCATCTCGCGCTCCGAGTTCAGGAATCTACAGAGAGAAAACATCGACCGGAACGACGAAGCGATTGATATGGAATCGATACGTGAGTTCGCTGCGAAACAGGCTGAAAAAGCCGCCGAAGACATCGAAGGGCCGTATGAAACCGTTGGTCGTGTAGGAGATGCCAGTTCGGATGTCGTTTCGTATGCGAAGAAGCATGCCGCACGCTACATCGTCATCGGTGGGAGAAAACGATCCCCCGCAGGGAAAGCTGTCTTTGGAAGTACAGCACAATCGATCCTTCTCAATTCGGAGAGCCCGGTTATCTCGATCATCAAAGACGAATCGTAAGTCACGCTACGGGCTCCGAACGAAGCGCCAGTAGGCACTCTGATGAGTCCGTCGTCTCAGGTCTGGCCCGGGACCTCGTATTCAGTGGCGATCTGATCAGCTGCCTTGATGAGTTTCTCCATGTACTCATCGAGGGCATTCGCTGGAATTGGATGGCCGTGGATCGGAGCGATGTACGTCGGGTGGTACTCCTCGAGGATGTCTTCAATAGCACCACGGAGCTTGCTCGGGTCGACATATCGGAGCCAGACCAACGTATCGTGATGGAACTCATAGATATGGTCGTACGAGATTCCTCCCTCGAGTTCCGCTGCGGTCTTGTTCCGGTCGGCAGCTGTATGGGTACTCCCCATTCCGTCGGCTGCAAAGAGGATACCCGATTCGTGATCGTAGATCCACGTCGTATGTGATCGATCGGCTAGCGGCGGGTCAATGAAGCTGAATTTGCGTCCAAGAACCTCGAGCTCGCCACCGATACTGCACTTCCGAGCGTCAGTGGGTAGTCCTTGTACCGCAGGGGACCCGGAGGAGGCAACGAGTTCGACGTCGTCCCACTCGTTACGGAACTCGTCGACGTTTCCAGAATGGGGGTAATCGGAGTGCGATAGAATGAGGGCATCGATACCCTCGCCATCGGTCTCCCTGTCAATCGCGGTTTTGATCGAGTCGCGATGGTGGAACGAACCGGAGTCGATGAGGATGTATTCACCACCAAGGTCGATCAGATAGACAGAGACGTGCTCGGAATGCGCTCCGACCGAGTGCGATTCATTGATCCAGATCGTATCGTGTGAAAGTCTGACAGTCATTATCTCACCCGAGCGCCCCCACACGGCCGTCCTGGTTGATGTCTTGGACGACCTGCTTCATCAAACGCATATGATCCGAAACGTTCTCCCGGACGACGTTCCCATGGGCAGGAGCGAGCAGATCAGGATCATACGACTCAATAAGCTGGTCGATCTCCGCATTTACCTTCTCGACATCGACGTACTGATACCAGAACAGAACCCGCCCGTGAAAGTGCATAAGCCGATCCGGTGTGATCGCATGATCGAATTCATCGGCAAAGAGGCCACATTCACTGTTCGTGTGTGGATATCCGAACCAATCGACTGGGAACAAGGTGTTCGTAGTGGTCTCCGTCATCCACATGTGCAGTGCTGCATCAAGGAACGTGGCTTCGTGAAACGCGACGGTATTGGTGCCGAGATCGATCGTATCCCCTTCCCCTACGTGCATTGCATCATCGAGGTGATACAGTTCGTGACCAGTACCGTATTTCGGGGCAACAAGCGTCGCCTCAGGGTACTCCCGCAAGATCCGTGCAGTGTTTCCTGCATGGGGGACGTCGGGATGTGAGACGGCTAAGTAATCCAGATCGTCACCGGCAAGCAACTCATCGAGAACGGCGATGATTCTATCGGAGCTCGCTGGTGACAGGGTATCGAATAACAGTGTTTGGTCATCCGTGAATAGGTATGCACACTGTCCGATATGCAATTCTTCGTCTTCGTTATACCAGACTGGGTTCGGATCAGAAGTCTCCTCGACGAAGTTACTTCGGTCTGCACCACACTCTTGAATCCAGTAAAGGCTGTCTCTGACCTCTCTTGGCATAGTACGTCATACCATGACTACCTATATAAAATAGTGGGAATTGATGTGTACTAATTGTGTTTTTGCTACAATTGAAATGAATTACATGTCAGATCATATTAGCCCACCAACAATTACACCTAGCTCTCTAAAGATACCTACCCCATACGGGAGTGCGATGTTCATGAAGTTCCTAAAGAGGATAAACACCAACAGGGAGACAGCACTCCCAAACACTGCTACTTTCCACACGGGTCGGTAGCCAAGGATCCACACCAGTAACGAGAGGAAGACGGCGGTGGTGATGAGGAATCCGAAGTAAGAAAGAAGGGCGATATATCCAATCAGGAGAAAGATACTAGCCGCATATTTTGTGCTCTCAGTTGAATACCTGGATGGAGAACTCACGCTGTTGAATCCCGCAACGAGAGGGCTACTGATCGAAGAGAACCCAACGACATCGTCTCTCGAGAGGATATGTACTAGATTGACCAAGCTTGAGAGAAGGATGACGACAAGAACGACCCGAGGCCAGAAGGCAGCACCCGGATCACTTGTTGCTGTCCGGACACCAGCGTACTGGCCAGAATTAATCAAAAATAGGATCGCACCAAGACTGATCGCTATCGAAATAAGTGCATCAATACCACTGTTGTGAGTGTTGGACTCCTCTTTGCTTACAGCCTGGGCATCTGTTTGTTGGGCCATTAATTAGCACCTCCTAAAGTGAGATATTTTTGCCCCCAGTTCGTCTCCTGGAGTAACGGGATGCTGAAGAGAAGAAGCGCTATCAGGAGGAGTGCAGCAGAGAGTGGGCGTTGAACGAAGACAGCGAAATCACCACCTGCTTTGATCAGCCCTCGTCGCAAGCCGGGTTCTGCGATCGGACCGAGAACGAGACCGATAATCAGTGGTGCAACAGGATAGTTGTATTTCTCGAAGTAATACCCCACAATACCGAAGAGAAGCATAATCCAGAGGTCAAAGACGATATTCCGTGTGGAAAAGGCTCCAACGACAGAAAAGAGAATAATCAACGCGAACAGTAGGGATTGGGGAAAGCCCCTGACTTTGGAAAACAGGGAGACAACGAATTTATTAGCCACTAGAATCGCGATATTTGCTATGAGTAACGCAGCGAAGACAGTGTAGACCAGTGAGGAGTTGTCGGCGATAAACGACGGACCAGGCGTTAGCCCATGCAAAACGAAGGCGGCCAAGATGACAGCGGTCGTCCCGCTTCCCGGAATTCCGAGTGCGAAAAGGGGAACGAAGGCACCGCTCGCCGCGGCATTGTTTGCTGTTTCTGGGGCGGCCACACCTTCAGCAACACCGGTCCCGAACCGTTCACGGATCTCTTCAGGGACGATCCGCTGCCCGAACGTATAGCCGAATAGTGCGCCAGTGGTAGCACCAGCACCCGGTAGGATACCGATTAGCGTCCCAGTGATAGAATTGAACGCAAGGATCCGTCGGAACCGTTTGAAATAGTGTAGTGGGGGAAGGAATGAGCCTGTTAAGGAGGATTCAGAGTCATCATCTCCGATCATTTGACCGCCAGACTGGATCTGTTTCAGTACCTCCGCGATAGCGAAGAGGCCCAAAATAACAGGGATGAGCTCGACACCGTTCAGTAGAAGTCGGTTTCCGAAGGTGAAACGAGCTTGTCCAGCAAGCGGATCGAGCCCGATAGTGGCAATGAACACCCCGATCGACATCATGATGACTGATTTCGTGATGTTGCCCGCACCAATTGTAGAAACCAATGCGAGTCCGAGGACGACAACGCTGAAATATTCCGGGTCTGAGAGGGTTCGGGACCATTCAGCCAACGACGGTGAGAAGAAAATAAGAATGATTGCTCCGACAATCCCACCAACAGCGGAACAGAAAACCGCGGTACTAATCGCTTCTTCCAAGCGCCCTTGTTGATTCATTGGATAGCCATCTAATGTGGTCATGATGGCTTCTGGTGCGCCAGGAACCCGGAACATAATAGCGCTAATAGACCCGGCATAGACCGATCCAACGTAAATCACAGATAACATCATGATCGCTGAAATAGGATCCATACTGTACGTTAGCGGAATGAGCAACACGACAGTCATCGTTCCGTTTAGCCCAGGTATTGCTCCACTCATCATCCCAACTAGAAGGGCAATAGAAAATATCATTAAATTCAGAGGAGTGAAGATATTCAAAGCCCCCTGGGCTAACTGATCAATTACCATAGCAGATCTGTTCCTCCATAATAAATCATCTTCATTGTGGTTGAGGTATTATTGATAGTACATTCACGGATTATATGCCGAGAGAGTTTCTTCAAAGAGAGTGACCATCTCCTGTAGCGAATCCATGTACTCCGGTCCAGAGAGATATCCCTCTCGAATGTCGAGATAGTTTGCTGACTCGAATTCTTGATACGCATCAGTCTCTAGAACGTCCTGTACTAACTCCGCCCAGAAATCGATAGCTTCCTGTGGTGTATCGTTCAAGACAACCAGGCCCCGCTGGGTGCCGAACTGTGCGTCCCAACCGGTGTCCTCTACGTTCGGAACGTCTTCGTACCCTTCAACAGTTTCGTCATAGCCCACATACAGAAGTTCGATCTCGCCCTCTTCTACGAGCCCCTCGAGCTCGACCAATTCACCGTACGCGCAGTCGATCTCACCGGTGATAACGTCGTTCTCCATCCGTCCTGCGTCATCATAGGCAACAATCTCAAGATTATTGAGGAATCCTGCTTCTTGGGCGAATTGTACCGGGAATGCAGCACTATCAAGCCCGCCAGAGATCCCGAAGCTAATTGCTTCCGATTGGGCGGTATCGACTAATTCTTGGATGTCCCCAAACCCAGTCCCTTGTCTACCGCTCCCGAAGATCCAGGTCGTATCATACTGCATTCGGGCGATGCCAGCCCAGTCATCTAATGTAAACGCATCCGTTCCCTGCGCAATCGATGGTGCGATGACGTTCGTGTTGGCGAAGATTGTGTGCCCATCTGCAGGTTGATTGAGAACAGTCGTGGCAGCGTTCTGTCCACTAGCTCCTGTTATGTTTTCTACGTTCAATTCAACGTTGATATCTCTTTCACTGAGTAACTCTTGGGCCGGTTGCGCCACCTGACGAACAGCGGTATCAGTCCCACCGCCAGCTCCCCACGGAACGATCAATCGAACGTTCTGATCCGGAGTCCATTCGTCTGAATCTCCACTATTACTTCCACCAGCACAGCCAGCCAGTGTACCCATTCCAACAAGGCCACCATACGTTAGGAACTTCCGTCTAGTACTGCCATTCTCTACCATGCGATATGCAATGTGTGGATTAACGATTTAAATCTTTCCCACGGTACACGATAGTTATCTAATATTTATATTCTCATAGGAATTCTATATACTACATTTCAAGTTGTGGTACGAGATCAACCATCTAGCCCTAGTGAGCCCAAGAACATCCAACTATTCACGATTACATCTGTGGGGTAAATTTATTATAGAGTGGTATGAAGCGGGGGGTGCATGGAAGTAACAGAGGTCGAACCCATCGCATTAGAGAGCGCTATCGGCACAGTATCGATTCCAGGCGGCAAGTCAGATTTCGACACCACTGTACAGCCAGTACTGGTGAGGATACATACGGACGAAGGGATTACTGGGATCGGTGAAACCTATCTCGACGATCCGTCGGGTGATAGCGCTCGGTCGGCTGCAGCAGGAATGCAGGCGCTTGGCAATCACTTAGTCGGGCGGGACCCTCGGAACGTAACCCAGCTCTGGAACGAGCTCTACGTCCACGTCAAACGAGGCGTGAAAGGGTATCGCGCCCTCAGTGCCCTCGACGAAGCGCTCTGGGATATCGTCGGAAAAGACGCTGGAAAACCGCTCTATCAGTTGTTTGGAGGGAAAGCCGGTGAGCTACAGGCGTATGCAACGTTTCCCCTTCCTAAGGAGACGGACGAGTTAATCGAGGATGCGACGTGGCTCTCCGAGAAGGGTTTCTCTCATATGAAAATCGTCGGTGGGTATGGGGTGGAGAAAGACCGCGAGCGGATACGGGCGATTGCAGACAACATTCCAGACGATTTCGGACTCGCGATCGATGCGAACACGACCTACAAGTTCTCAGACGCACTTGCCGTCGCAGAGACCGCAAGCGAGTACGGGCTCGAATGGTTCGAGGAGCCGATCGCACACACGGATCTCAACGGTCAAGCGAACCTCAACCAGCAGGTTTCGGTGCCGATATCCGGGTTTCAGACGCATCACACACAGTACTCGGCGATCGACCACCTCTCGATCGATGCCCTCGAGATCTATCAGCCCGCGTTCGACCTCGTTGGAGGGATCACGGCAGCTAATCGGGTTGCGACGCTTGTCGAGGCGTACAACAAGGAGTTCCTTCCCCATGCGTATGGGCCAATGGTCAACTATGCAGCAAGTCTCCATGTCTCCGTGGCGAGCCCGGTCTGTTCGTTGATCGAGTTCGCCGTGTACTCGGATGACGTTGATGACCCCGGGGAGTATCTCACCAGTCCCTACGTCGCAAATCAAGAGGACGTCTACGTCCAGGACGGTGGAACGATCGAGCCGCCCGAAAAACCGGGAATCGGTATCGAACTCGACGAGGACGTAATCGAAGAGTATCGAATCAACTGACGGACGGCCCGTCTACTACGCTATTTTTCGGATAGTGGTGGTTGAATGCCATCGGGAACACCGACACACTGAGATCAATCGAAGAGGTGTGTGGGATACTGACACAGTTTGGGACGAGTCTAGGCCGGAGTGGCTACGGTGACTCAGTTGAGACGGTACTCCTCGACGAGCTCGTCATCGAGTTCTAATCCGAGTCCGGGTTTTTCGGGCGGCTCGATGATCCCACCGTCTTGGACGTAAATGTCGGTCTGGTTGTCGACATAGGGACTGGCGAGATACTCACCGGGATCATCGATCTCATCTGAGTACACGCCGAACTCGATCAGTGGAGAGACAGGGCATGCGGCTGCGACGTGGAGACTCGCCGAATAGTTGATTACGGGCCCGAAAGCATGGAGTACGAGCTTCTTGTCGTACGGCTCGATCATAGTACCGACACGCTGGGCAGCAGTGATTCCGCCACAGAAGTCCAATGCAGGTTGATAGATCTCGAGGGCGTTGGCCTCTAGATGATCAACGGCCGGATAATGCGTCAGGTGGTTTTGGTAAGCAGAGATAGGAACGGAGAGGTCCCGATTCAACTGTGCTTGGCCTTGGATATTTGTATGTGAGACCGGCTCCTCGAACCACTCCAGACCGACATCGCTGGCTACTTCGCCGACCTTCATCGCATCCTGCACATCATAGGTCGTATTCGAGTCGATCGCGAGACCCATCGTTTTCGGAATATTTTCTGCGACGGCTTTGATCTTCTCTTGATCGTCCGTGACACCGCGGCCAGCAACGATTTTCATCGTCGGGAACCCCTTTTCATAAAGCCATTGTGCGTCTTCGATAAGCTGATCAGCCGGTTTCGAGAGCGGGAACGTCGCATAGGCCTTGACCTGACCGACCTTTCCTCCCAGTAGTTCATACACCGGTTCTCCTACGTCCTTTCCCTTGATGTCCCAAAGCGCCTCGTCGATAGCACTCATCGCACGATACGACCCTTCGCGTTTGACGTGGACGTACATCTCGTGCCACCGATCAGTTACATCACGTGGATCACTTCCCTGCAGTTCGTGACCGAGTGCTTCGATTCCCTTTGCAGTCGTCATCGCTTTGTGTCCCGATGGATCGTCGAGATACGTTTCACCCAGACCGATGATCCCTTCATCAGTGTGTACTTTGGCAACGACTGGCGTAACAGTGGCATTAAACGCGTTCTTGCCACCTGGCATCGAGACAGTCCCGACAGCACTCTCTAAGACGATCGGCTCGATTTGCTCGATTCGCATACAACGTCGAGGAGGACTATTGCATTTATATTTTCGGATAATATAGAACATCGACACATCTGTTTTATTCCGGAGCTCTATCAACGATGGTGAATGGCAGGGGTTGATGGTGATGGATAAGAGAGTGTGTGCCATGGAATCGAACGCCACAGACGGGAAAACGATCCAATCGATTGAAACTGCGTTCGCCATTATAGAACATATTGCGGAAACAGACCGGCCAAGTGTCTCTGAGATTGCAGCTGAAGTAGGTTGTTCTCGAAGTACCGCCCACTATCATCTAAAAACCCTCCAGCAGAATCGGTACGTAATTCGTGATACCGAAGGGCTCCGTCTTGGGCTTCGAGTAGCACGCCTCGGAGACCTTGCATTACGAGAAAGCGATCTGCATGGGATCATTGAGAAGAATGCAGACGACCTCGCAGCCGAGACTGATGCGATTGCGCACGTGGCCGTTAAAGAGGGTGAGAAGATGGTGTGGGTATATCGATCCTCAGACGGAAAGATCACCGATCTCCAGACAGAGGTCGGAAGAGAGACCTACGTGCACTGTACGGCATACGGGCAAGCCATCCTGGCATATATGCCAGAAGAACGAGTGAATGCCTTGATTGAGAGGTTCGGATTGCCTGCGATAACGGACCAGACGATCACAGAAGCGGACGATCTTGAGGAGCAGTTAGAAGTTATCCGTGAAATCGGCTTTGCCTACAGTGTAGGGGGGTTTCACCGGGAGATGAGTAGTATTGCAGCACCGATCTTTGACACGACGGGAACGGTCGTTGGCACAATCGGTATTACCAATGCAAGTAAGCATATTAACAACCCATACAAGCATGCGAAAGCGCGCCGATTCTCCGATGAGTTACCCAGCCATGTCCAGAAGGCAGCCCGAATAGCGAGCGATAACCTCGCAGATTTGTAGCTGACTCTCGACATTGACTCAGATGCTGTTCTATTCTGTAGAACGGGTGGGGCTGCTGATAGAACTCGACCGTAGTGCTGGTACCTGAGCACAACTATCTTAGTCCATACGCACGAACGGCCGACTATGACATATGATATTCAAAACACGGTGTATGGCTGTCTCATCGGCGGTGCGATCGGTGATGCACTTGGAGCACCGATCGAAGGATGGACTCGAAAACAAATCACCGAGGAGTACGGGACGTTCGAAGAGTTCAAACAGTACTACATGCCGTACTCGAACACTGAACCCGGAACAATCACGAGCGATACAGCGATGCGGCATTATCTCTGCTTGACAATTGTAGAAAATAATGGCCGGGTGAGTCCATTCGAGTTTGCTGATATTCTCCGTGAACACCTCAATCCCGATAGAGTGTGGATCACCCAAGAGATCATCCTGAAAAAGTTGAGCACTGGAGATGATCCGTGGTCGACGGGACAGGGTACTATTCCGGATAACAAGGCTGCCTCGGCGATCACACCCATTGGAATTGTTAACGCAGGAAACCCTCGGCAGGCCTATCAAGACGGCTTCAATATCGCCTCAATGCTCCAAGACGGCTATCATCGGCACATGACCGCGACAGTGGCTGCCGGCATCGCAGAGGCTGTTATGCCGAACGCCACTATTGAGTCGGTTATCGCCACAATGGTAGAACACTCAACGGGACTTGCAACACGTGCTATAGATATCGCAATGGGATTCGCCGAAGACGCGGAGTCAGTTGAGGCGCTTATTGACATGCTCTACGAGCAATTTATCGATTGGCGTTGGCCAGCAGTTCAGTGGGATCGCGAAAAATATCACAACGGAGAGATATTTAGTGCCAGCACTCTCGAGACAGTACCGGTTGCTGTCGCAATACTTTCTCTTTGCAACGACGATGTCAATCAATCAATTATAGAGGGAATCAACTATGGGCGTGACAGCGATGCAGTCGGTACGATCGTAGGGAGTCTTGCTGGAGCCCTTCACGGTGCTGACGAAATTCGCAAAGAGTGGAAAGTGAAGTGTGAAGATCGGAACCAAGACTTCTTCGAAGAAGTCGAGGGAGACCCAACTGCGGACTTTCGTTCAATGACGAATCGACTCATCGATTCCCTAGAGTACGAGCAAGAGAAGACCACCGACCGGCATGATACGTTGAGCCGACTCCTGGATAACGGCGGTTCTTGAGCATCCTACGGAGATATTACTATAGCCGCCAGTATAGAACTGTAAAAGCGTTGGATGGCATATATTGAGTGGTGTTTGGTGATGAAGTGTTACTGGAGCTAGTTTAATAATTTGATTTTCTAGTTGAACTTAATTCGATATAATCCGTAACTAACTATGCGTTCCCTTACACGCATACTTTTGTAATCCGAGTACTATGGATATAGATTAATTTGTAGGTATCAACTTCCTCCTTGCAATTCCGCTGCTTTTGATTAGAGAGTTCTATTATCTAGTGCCGGATCATTCATTGAAGAGATGATAATACTCCCAACAATTATACTCACTGAGAGAAATTCATTGAAGGAGATACTTCTTTGTGTAGTATTATTGTTCTATTCGAATTTAAATTGTTTTATCAAGTAGTACTACTGAAATCCGAACACAGATTCGTCGTACTCACCTTTCTGCCGTCCGAACCCGTAGAGTCCTGGGTGAACTACCCCGCCCTGCTGGCCTGGCGGCCTCGCTGCGGACGGGGCTTCCTGTTTCGATGACGTTGTCAGACTCTTCAACTCTGACAGCCAATCAGATTCCGGAGAAATCTGATGAACGCGCTGTGCAGGAATCGAATCGATTCCCGGAGGAAGCGCCGTCTCCGCAGGCGTTGACGAATCGCAAAGCGATTCGTTTGCTAACCAGAATGCGAAGCGTTCTGGTGACATTGAATCGGAGTGAATCACCCCCTAGTTGATTGAGGCACGAGAAAGGATGTTGTAGGCGGCGTTGAAGTCGCGCTCTGCCCCGAATCCGAGTACAACATTGGTATTTCTACAACCATCTATACGCTGACCGACAAGAGTCAAGCACTCCTGGATGAACGCTCAAATCGAAGATGACGCATCATCAGTGCACCAAAACGAGCTGCAATGGCGACTCTATGAGCGCCGGCTGGTATCTCTATACAGAGAACATACTTCAACAGGTGATTTCAAGATCCGAAATAATCCCTTTGTTCGCTACTGATAGCACTCCTCTCGCTCAATAACGTCGCCAAAGACGACGGTTGGTGTCACGTCAATGATTTCGATCTTAACGCGTTCATTCAACTCTGTGTTTGAAACGATCACAACGTATCCGCGTTCGACACGCGCGATACCATCGTCCTGATCACCAATATCGGTAATATCGACTGTCCGGTGCTCACCTTCGGTGACAGGAGGCTCGGGCTCGGGGTCCCTGTGCTGTTCAGTCCACAACGTGCATTCAATCCTGAATCCGCAGACGAACAGGTTCGTGTGCTCGCTATCGGTGCACCCTCTGTCGATGACGCGCAGGAGTATAACCCGTCGGCTGATGCGTGAAACCTTCGAGTGGATGGTCAGTTCCTCAGAGGCGTCGATATACCTTATCGACGTCTTCCAAAGACTCAGTTGTCCTCAACAAGTGCATGCCCTTCGTCAGTTAGCGTATAAGAGTGTTGCTGGAATCCCGGTCTCATATTCACCAAAGTACTGGGTTCCAACTTGTACGATGAGATCCTACGAGTCAAGAATTGAGAGCGGATAGTGCGTGTACTTCCGTCTGGAATCTCGGCATGGTCTCGGATCTCTCTTGAACGTAGTTCATCGTGTTCAGCAAGCACTTTGAGGATCCGATAGCGATCATCTGTCAGTGCAGCCTGAAGCTCTTTGTCAGTTGTCGGTTGTTGCCTACTGAGCTACTCGGAGTTGGTGTGGTTCGCTTCCAGCCTATTACGGTAGATAACGTACACCGATATAATCAATATTTCCCTTTAATCGTGTGTTCAGTCAAGTGCCCAATTGGAAATAGAAGTATAGTAGGTAACGACCGAGTAATATCAACTGAACGTTTTATCTGAGGAAGTACGGCACCTCCGAGAGCACTTTGGCAGGGCTTCCCAATCGGAGAACTGCCTGTTGTGTTTGTCGACACTCTAATGCAAAATATCGATAAATTCGACGAATACAACAGTAGTGTAGCTACTAGCACCACTCTTCTATAATTCTACTGCGTTGTTCGCTGAAAGCGGTGGTGGGTGTTCGTGACTACCGACCTTCTTCCCGTCTCGGTAGATATCAATATGCAGTCCGTCCTCCGTGATGTCATGCGTTACTTCAGCGCTCCTTTTGTGTCGTGAACTCTTTCTCGTAGACACACGGTCTATGGCCGATCATAGATAGAATGACGTATCGGATTCCTTCACCGCCCGACGTTCGACCGAGAGACCGTGCTTGGCGATCATGAGTTGACGTTCTACCTTCGGAATGTGCCCTCCATAACGATGAATTCTATCTGCGATTCGCGGAACGGTTCAATTCGGATGATGAAATTGCTGCTGCCCTCCCGGAGATATCTGAACGCGTAGTCGAAAATCGAACATCGTCGAGGGCACCTATGAGATCGATGTTGAGGAATATGATAGCCTGTTCACTGTCTATATTGCTACATTAGCCACTGTTGTCGACGACCATGTCGTGTCGAACCACTCTTTGATTGGGCGGATCAATGAGATCTATGAGGAAACCCCTGCAGAGGCTTTTGCGAGTGACTCTACGTGATTGAACCGAACAGCTGTTTTAGGTGCGTGGGTTGAACCAACGAGATCTGCTGCATTCGATCTCTTTATCCAGCACGATATTCTTAGCACAGTGTGCAAATTTCAACAGAGTACTGACTTTATCATCTCCGGTTGTGCGCAAGAGCCCCTTTCTTGACGTGGTCGGCCTTGTGCAACAAAACGCTTCTTGGATGCGAAGTGTTGCACAAGGTAGTCTCTCTTTGCGGAGCGACTATTCTCTAATAGCCCTAATCAACGGATACGTTCCTCACCACCGACCGACATCAGAGGTATCTCGATACTGCTGGTAGAAGGCCTTCTCAACCGTCCGGTGATCGAACACACCTGGGTTTCGGTCACGGAGTGTAGTGAGGATTCGTGGGTAGCCAGAGAGTCATAGTGCTCGGTCGTCACCGAGGAGGGCCGCAACCATGTATCGATCACCGACTGCGTAGTTCATTGGATCGTGAAACGCGAGAATAACTGTGGCAGTTGCAGGCCCTATTCCAGGGATCGACGTGAGAGTTTCCAGCTGGAGCTTCGGATCGTCGACGAGGAAGGCCGCTTCACTTATTCGCTGGATGAATATCTCAGAGACCTCGTACAGCCACTCAATATATCGATCTCGCCGTCCACATTGGGCGGTCAGTTTCCACTGCGTTACCTTCGGTTGGGGTATTAGGATCGCTGGAAATCATCGTGTTTGCCAGTATCACGAATCCCCTTAGAGGTTCGTTCGGCGAATCGTACTGCTTGAGGTACTCGAATCGCTGTTCGATCTCGTCTTCTGCAACACCTAATTCGGAGGCCAGTTCGCTCACAGGTTTTGGAGCAGTATCGTCCAAGTGTATTCGGAGTTCGTACCTATCCATATACCGCTGATAGTATTCCCGAACAACGCCGTCGATGGCGTCTGGATCCCCTCGTTTTCATCGAGCCGCTCCAGCGATTCGGACACTACCGTGACGAAGAGGTCCCCGCCCAAGAGCTCTACTTGGTGTTCGATTTCGTCTTCGATGGCGTCAAAGTCGAGATCAGTCTGGATGAGCGTGGCCATGTCGCTTATATCATCCGGACGCTCTGCAACGGCTTTGAAAAGAAAAACGTCCTCAAACGAGACGAGACCGATCGAGAAGTACTTGTCCGAGAGAAACGGCTCGCTTCGTGCACGCATTCCGTCGCTGAAGAGCAGCTTATCGGCGATCTGTCGGTAGAAGATGTCGAACTGGCACCTAGCGTCGTTCCGTACGCAGTGGCGTGCACCCAACCGATCGTACTCGTCACCAAGATCACTAACTTCCTCATACCCGAGGTCGTCGAGTACCCCCAGCAGGCGGCTCTCAGCCGCCTTGTCGACAACAACGAGATCGATATCTTTGGTCGTGTCCTTGAGTGACGGTTCGTGAAGTGACATCGCGCCACCGCCGATGAGGATACCTCCCTATCCCTGTCTTCACCTCTAGGTGACTCAGTCGCTAGATCGCTGTGATTCGCTGGTACTCCTCATTGAGTGCATCGGCATCTTCCGGGAGGAGGGCAACCACAATATAGGTGGCGTATTCTTCGAGATACTCGACCAACTGTGCGATACGCTCCGAATCGATCGCTCCCAACGAGTCAAGCAAAATAAACGGTATTTCCTCGTGCACATCGTGGACGAGATACCCCGCCAATGCCAGCACTAAACCGGTAACCTCCCGTTCGCTCTCGCTGAGGTGCGTGACTGAATCCTCGTAGGTTGTGCCATCGCCTGTTTGGTGCGTTACGTGCAGCTCGAAGGTTGCGTCTCTTCTTCCGTCCGGATTCCGGTACTCAAGCCAAATGCGCGCGAGATTTCCATAATCGAGAAGGTCGACGACCGTCTCCATATGCATATTGAACGCCTCGATCGCTTCACGCTCGATCCGTTCGATGCACGTCCGGAGCTCTTCGAGGTCCGCGTTGATTTCCTCACGCCGGGCTTCAAGTTTCCCCTGCTCGTCAAGTTGTGATTCGAGATTCTCGATATTCTCCACGAGGGCATCGCTCTTGCGCGCAAGCCGATCACGCTTAAGTTCGAGCTGGGTGACTTGTTTTTGCGCCACGAGGAATTCTTTGTCATCCTCGTCAGTTTCGACGGTCGATTTGAGATCTTCAACCATCTCTACAAGTTCATCCCGCTGTGCCTCGAGTTCATCGACTCGATCAGTCCTCGTCACTGAATGGATGAGCTTAGTACCTCGCTCGAGAACCCCACGTGTTCACGCCTGCATCGAGCACCGCCCACGTCTTAGAAGAAGGTTTTTACATATTCACAATTCTAAAACTAGTAACACCACAGGAGTGGGTCACTGGAGTCGTGATGAAGGCAAGCGATGCCAGGCATGCCGACTCGCTGGCGGCACTGATTCCCGTCAAGACACTCTCTCGCGCAAATTAGCTGGCCTTCGTCGTCTTTCGGGGGATCCTCTGGTAAACCCTCTAGATCGTGGCCGAACCTGGCAAGGACGTCCTGGTAACTCATTTCGCTGGCCATGTTTTGATTCAGTTAATCAAATAACATAAAGTTACGCCCTTGAAAGAACCGCTATAAGGCCGGTAGTCGGTTCTCAGGCGTCGGTTCGTTCGGAGAATGTGTGTCTCTAGGCTCGTGTGTTAACTCGCGAGTGTTTGCCGCTCAAGACGTTCACTGATCGGGCGTCCCCTTGCACTTGGGCACTAACTATTGCGCACCAATGGTTGACGTGTGGGTGCCCACAAAGTGAGAGGGACGGAGAGCGCCTCTGACATCGCCCTCTCCATTCATGAATGAGTCTATGGCCTCCACCGGGCAACTCTTCGCTTATACAATGCTTTGTATAGTATGTTAGGAACCACACATCTCTTACCGGCGTTGCTCTTCTACTTGATCAGAAATAGACTGCCCGATTCAGGGACAGACCCTCACGCCGACCCCAATGCAGTCGTGCAGTCTCCGTGATGACACACGTTTTCTGTCCGAGTCACCCATTACTTCGTTCCTGAAAACCTCCCTGAATTGGAGAGGCTCATCATGAACGGGAGGGGTGTCCGATCGTCTCGAGCGGCCGGGAGTCAGTTGGCCGCAGTAACTCATAGCATCTCAATTGTATTAATTACTATGGCTCTATACGTGATATACATGACTCACCTTGTGCAACGGCCTCTGAACGGCATTGTTGCACAAGGTGAGGGAGAGAAGGGTGAGTAATAGTCACTAATACGTCATATCATGATATAGATTTAATAGTTAGCAGGATGCTACTGTCCGGTAGGGTCCACGCCCAAATGAGAGTGAAGGACTGAGGCCATAGTTGATTCCTGCACTCCATGCACTCCACTGCGGTTGCGCAGGCGTGGATATCCCTTCTCTAGAACCCACTTAACGGCTGGGTGTAGCCCCTGCAGTGAGGATCCAGAGTAGCGGGAATATCCACGCCTTTGCATGTACTAGAAGCACGCAAGGGAATATGTATTCTTCGCATTCGAGATTAACGATAAATGCTTTTAGATATCAATCAAACTGGTGACGAGAGTCACGAGGGCGTTCGTTACTATCCTAGTAACTAACATCTATCCGTGATTACTATCTTACGGGAGAGGCACCCTCTCCCGCTCCCGGCTATGGCCTCAGGGCCGGGAATCTGCGTTTCACACTTAATCGAATACAGGCTGCAACACCAATACGAACAATATGGGACAAGGAGAAACCCGAGGCGACTCCTCCTTGAGCAGTGTCATTCGACCATGGATCCACACCTTTCCATGCCGGCAGATTACCGCTTCCCCCGCGCCGAAGCGCCGACGGTAGCCCTTCGCGAGGTGATACTTCATTTTCTCCTCGCTTTCACTCGGCGTCTGATTACTCCCTGCATTGCGAGTAGGTTGCTCAAAGGACATCCTGATCGCCTTGCGAAAAAGGATATGACCGTCGACTACTGCGTGAGATCCTCGAGTTGGGCGATCAGTTCCTCAGTGACGTCGGTTAACTGTGTTAGTGTCTATCGCTCAGCTATCCTCAAGAAGTGCATGTCCGTCGTCAGTTAGCGTGTAGATCGTCGCTGGAATCCCGGTCTCATGTTCGCCAACGTATTGGGTCCCGACTGGCGTAATGAGGTCCCACGAGTCAAGCATCGAGAGCTGATAGTGTTTGCTTCCCTCCGGGATCTTGGCCCGATCACGGATCTCACTTGAGCGCAGTTCATCGTGTTCAGCAACGACTTCGAGGATCCGATAGCGATCGCCTATTAGTGCAGTCCGAAGCTCTTCATCGGTCGTTGGTTTTTGCATACTACGGTATTGGAGAGAGTGTGGTTCGATTCTGGCCTGTTACAGGAGATAACATAGGCCAATACACTCAATATTTCCCTTTTAATCGTGATGTAGTCAAGTACTCAAGTAGACGTGATCAGCGATCGAGTACCATCGACAGGGACGTTCTATCCGAGGAAGTATGGCACCTCCGAGACTGACCCTGTTCGTCGACCTTGAGGGAGCCTGTCCAAATCATCGGATTGAAACAACAGCGTTATATCTTCCAGTTATTGTAGACTCGCCAACGGCACATGACTTCGTCTTCGCCACCCTCGGATTCTGCGGTACTCTCGTCGCTGTCACTGGATACAATCTTAGAACTCTTAGCTAACAAACGGAGGCGATTTGCGCTCTACTCACTCCTCACTGCCGATAGTCCATCCGTCGAATTCAAGACATTGATTGAGGACGTCGCGACGCTTGAAGCAGAGCTCACAGAGGACGCGCTCACTCGCGAACGGTATCAGGACGTTGCAGCGGATCTCTACCAGTGGCATCTCCCAGTGCTTGACGACGTGGGGGTCATCGACTGTGACCCTCGGCATGCTCTCATACGCGTGTTTGAGGATTCGTGTCTTCGTAAATGGTTTTGCGAATGGATGGGATCAGATGCGGACAGCTCAAGCGAGGGATCCATTGTTTAATTCATTCTCTTGTAGATACCTACCATCTATATCCTTAGTATATTTATATCTGTAAATATCATAGCTACAGGCGTCTTATTTGCCCTCTATTTAGTTCACAGAGTGAATGTCAAAAAGAGATAAATCAAACAGATATCTTAAAAAGATAGCTAGTAGAGACGAAACCAGGATAAACTGCCGATCAATTATGCAATCCGTCGGTGCGGTGGGTGCCGCTAACATGCTGCCGAACGCTGTTCAGGCGCAGGACTCTCCGGATGAGAAACCGGAGGAGTCTTCGGATGAAGATCAATCGAAGAGCCCAAAACCAACGATCGCGACGTTTGCCGGTCCGACGGCGACGATTATGAACGCTGGGATACGGATCACCAGCAACAAGGCACGAAAGAAGCACGATCTGCCACTGCTTACGGGGCCAGACGGCGAAACACTCGATAACCAGTCCTACAATGAAAACCTGATCCTTGGGTATAGCCAATCGAATTCGAATTGTTTATTATAGTAAGTATCGATAGCAATTCGCACGGGTGTATAGTTCAGACTGGAAGAACACCTACTCGGTGGCCTTGTAGTGAAATGATGGCGTGGGGGGTGCTACGCGCGACATCTCCTGATTTCATACGATTAACAAGGTCACTAAGATAGGAGGCTCAGGGTTCAAGTCCCTGTGCACCCATTATATTTCGATCAGTACGCAAGCTGAGCACTTCGAATAGGTTCTAACTATGGCTACTTTGCTGAGAGATGCTGGAATCAGGTGGAACTAGGATAGGGTTGCTTGTGGCGACTACCTGAGGAGTCCCTCGTGTAATATTGGCAGCGCCTGACCGACGAGTCTTTGCGGCTGAGAATCGTGAAATGCCGTTGTCTGTGTTCTATGGGTCCGATCTGTTGGACCTCGAGCTGCGAGCCGATCCGCGATATTGAGTGCGATTGTGGACTTTCCCACCCCTCCCTTCAGGAGGGAAATTGCTGCACCAGGAAGTCCTTCGAACTCTCCAGTACTCATTGGCCATCACCAAGATAATATCGGGATATTGTACATTGTGTGGGAAATCTAGATTTTGTAGATTTTGTGAGCAATTTGGAGTTTGTAAGCAATGTACGTTCTGTCTGAATTGAGGCGCTAAGACCCCTTCCTCAGCGAGCGCCGACCGAAGGGAAGGCGCGAGCAGGGAGGGGATACAGCGACGCACGGTTTTCATACACTCTACGGTTGCAGGCCCACAGACCCACGCAGTCGTAACGTTTTTTCAGTAGGGTAGCATAGTAGTGACTGAACCCAATGGAATACGACCTCGACTCGGGAGCGCACTCGACGTTTTCCCTGCACTACCACCTGATACTCACCACAAAGTATCGGTGCGGAGTGCTAACCGAGGAGCGAACCCAATTCATTCGCGAGGTCATCAGCGGGTTCACTGACAACTACGGTGTCGAACTGACGAACCTCGACGGAAAGGACGACCACGTTCACATCCTGTTCCGAGCAAAACCAACCACAGACCTCGTGAAGTTCATCAACACAGTCAAGGGCGCAACCGCCCGCCGTATCCGCAACGAGTACGCGGACGAACTGAAGACCGACCTGTGGGGCGACTCGTTCTGGAACGACTCGTACTGCCTCATCTCGACGGGGCAGGTGTCGCTGGATGTGCTGCACCAGTACATCGAGAACCAACGCGAGTAGAATGTACTACGCCTACAAGTACCGTCTCAAGCCGTCCGACGCCCAACATGAGGAGTTGGACCGCCACCGAGATATTTGTAGGCAACTCTACAACCATACGCTTTACCGACTCAATGAGTACCAAGACGAACACGGCGAACTGCCGTCCATGACCACCCTGCGGTCGGAACTACCCGACCTCAAGACGTGGTGGGACGGCCTCTCCGACGTGTATTCGAAGGTTCTCCAAACAGTTGTGGAACGCCTGTTCGACAATCTCAAAGGACTCTCCAAACTCAAGAAGAATGGCTACGGCGTCGGCCAACTCAAGTGGAAGCCACCACGAGAATTCCGCAGTTTCACGTACAGTCAGTCTGGCTTCAAGCTCGACAAGAAGGGCGGTCAGACTGTGCTGTCGCTCTCGAAACTTGCGGACATATCGATTCGGCTCCACCGTGACATCCCTGGCGACGCAAAGCTCAAGCAAGTCACGCTCAAGAAGGAACCGACGGGCGAGTGGTTCGCCACCTTCGGCGTTCAAATCGACCGAGAACCGCCTGAGCCGCCTGAGAATCCCGAGAAGTGTGTCGGTATCGACGTGGGGATTCTCAAGTACGCCTACGACACCGACGGCACGGCGGTCAGGTCGCTTGACCTCTCGAACGAACGTGAACGCTTGGAGCGCGAGCAACGGAAGCTCTCGCGGAAGCAACACGGGTCGAACAACTACGAGAAGCAACGTCGGCGAGTTGCGGAGTGTTATGCCGACCTCCGTCGGAAGCGCCGCGACTTCTTGCACAAACTCTCGGCGTACTACGCACGGGAGTACGACCTCGTGGCGGTCGAAGACTTGAATGTGAAGGGGATGCTTGAATCTCCGTCGAACAGTCGCAATACGGCGTCTGCGGCGTGGCGAACGTTCCTCTCGGTGCTCGAATACAAGTGCAAGCGAGAGGGGACGCACTGCGTGGCGGTCAACCCGAGAGGGACGACCAAAGAGTGCGCGTCCTGCGGCGTCTCAACGGAGAAATCGTTGTGGGTCCGTGAACACTCCTGTCCTGCCTGCGGGTTCGAGGCGGACAGGGACGCGAACGCGGCGTGGAACATTCTTTCTCGCGGCCTCGAAGATATAGGAGTGGGATACTCCGAATCAACGCCTGTGGAGACTGCGCTCCCTGTGGATACACCTGTATCTGCAAAGCGCGTCGTGGAAGCAGGAAGCCCTACCCTCAAGGAGCGAACGGCTGATGCCGTGAGCGAGTAGGGTAGGGCAGTTCACCCGTTGGACTCCGGTCAGCCACACGCCGATGGAGAGCGATGAATGCCGTTTCGAGCCCCTTTCGTTGTTGTTCATCCTCTAACGCTGTAGTGCTCACGTATGAGACGTCGAGAGCGGCCGATCTCATCCCTACCCGTCGTCCGTCGATGGATGATCCGGTCGGGAGGCCTCAGTCAGCCGTGGCGGAGTCGTTTCCGCCGCCGGGTGTCTCTTACGTACTGCTCTTCCTGCTTACCAAGCTAGTTCGGTGTCATTTCTTCGTGTAAAGAAGGCATGCCCTTCCTTGTACATTATTATTAAGTAGTCCCCTGAGAGTTTCAGCATTGTATGACAATATCAATGGTTATTAGCGTTGATGAATATACTATTACATCTGAAAACAAGGTGGTAGTATGAGTAGAATAGATAATTCATTAGAGGATGAGTCGATAGAACACCGAATTTCAACCTCCCGACGACGCTTCCTACAGGCGACAGGTATGGCAACACTAGCTACTGGGGGTGCTGTGGGAACTGCTGTAGGAGTACACGAGTCTTCCTCCACCATTCCTCCGGGGACAATTGACGAAAGAACACTCTCGTCGTATATCGACGATCCAGCGGTCTTTGAAGAGAATCATGCATCGCCACACGTTACGACGACCGTACCATTTGAGTCGGTTGATCAGGCCATAGACGCGGATTCCCCTTATGAACGCTTAGAGACTCGATTCGGTCAGTCGCCATATTTTCAATTGCTTGATGGAGACTGGCGATTCAAACGGTATGAGAACCATGCGGCGGTTCCAGATTCTCACGACGCTATTGACTGGGATGAAATTGCTGTCCCGAGCAGTTGGCAGACCCAAGGATTCGGCCAACGGCTGTACATCAACTCTGATTTGACTTGGAACCACTACGATCCCCCCTCCGATGCGAATCCCGTCGAGGAGGTTCCGCTAGAAAATAATCCAGTCGGTGTCTATCGGCGCTCGTTCGATGTACCCGCTGACTGGGACGGTCGCCAGACGTTTCTCCATTTTGCCGGCGTGAAGCAGGCGTACTTCGTTTGGATCGATGGTCAATACGTCGGCTATCACCAAGGATCGATGACGCCCGGCGAATTCGACGTTACTGAGTACGTCACGCCCGGTGGAACACACACCGTTACCCTGCAAGTGTATCGTTTCTCGGACGGCGAGGCTATCGAAACCCAGGACATGTTCCGTTACTCAGGGATCTTCCGAAGCGTCTCTCTGTACTCGACGCCGGCGGTTCATGTGCGCGATTTCTTTGTCCGGACTGATCTCGACGACGACTACGAGGATGCAACGCTGCGAGTCGACGCCGAACTTACTAATAACGGTGAGGAAATCTGTGAGTACGAACTTCGAGGGCATCTCTATGCGCCTGATTCGGACCAGCCCCGACGCGGTCCACCTAAGGAAACGCCCGGACGCGGACCACCGGACGACAGATCGGGCCACAATCGGTCTAATGACTTCCCAGGTCGTGGGCCACCTGCAGGTGACGCGGGTAGAAGCCCTTCCAAAGCCTCCGGTCACAGTTCGCCGAAAAACGGATCAGTCGGTCGAGAGGTCGCAACGCTGTCTGGATTAGCCACGGTCGACGCTGAGGGTGCCCACGTCTCGCTCGAAACCGAGGTGAGCGACCCTGAAAAGTGGTCTGCAGAGGATCCGACGCTGTATACACTGGTTTTGGAACTCGTTCCGCTCGACAAGCCTGACAGCAAGGACGATCCCTGTGAAGTACTACTTGAGAAGGTCGGATTTCGAGCATATGAGAGCGAGCGCGGCGAGTTGAGTTCCACGTGGCACGTTAACGGCGAAGCGATGAACATCCGGGGAGTGAACCGCCATGAAACCGACCCCGATTACGGCCGGTACGTCCCAATCGAGACTCTCCGAACGGACTTTGAGGTCATGAAGCGGTTCAATGTCAATTCAGTACGGACCTCTCACTATCCGAATGATCCGACGTTTTACCGGCTGGCTGACGAGTACGGGATCTATGTGCAGGACGAGATCAACGTCGAGACTCACTGGTGGGAGCAGATGGCCGCCAACGTCGACGTATTTGATGAGCAGATGCTCACTCGGTGGCGCCGCATGGTCCAGCGCGACAAGAACCACGCCTCCGTGTTCGTCTACTCGACGGGTAACGAGGCCGGTACGGGTCCACCACACCTTGCGATGGCTGCCTATAATCTCGGCGAGGAGAACGCGGACAGGATCCCCGATACGTTCGAAGCTTACCACCTTTCAGGGGCCGACGACGCAGATCGCGTCGGCGAGGAGCTCGACCTCGAGCCCCGCGGAGTCGATACCACTCGACAGCTTTACCACCAGCCCAACGGCGGCGGTTGGACCATCGATTACAGCGATATGCTGGGGCCGCGCTATCCCATGCCCGATGGGATGGTAAGCGAGGGTGACGGCTCCGGACTCGGCGATGGCCTGCGACCTGTGATGATGGGTGAGTATAACCACGCGATGGGCAACAGTCTCGGGCTGATTCACGAGATGTGGTCCGAGTATATCCAGCCTCCAGTCCGCCAGGCACGCGACGGTGCGGGTGAAAACGATGGCGTCCTCATCGGCAATCCAGAGGTCACTGGCGACGGCCAGATCGTTTTCCAAGGCGACGATCACATCGAGGTTCTCGGCATCGAGGGAATCGCATCTTCCGAATCGGGATTCACTGTCGAAATCGTCGTCCGGGAGATCACTGATGGGACTCCGCTCGTTGTTGCCGATGGCTACGCGCTGGCGGTCTCCGATGATGGGATCGAGTTCTCAGTCGGCGATGCGTCAGTCTCGGCGTCGGCGCCGGACGGGGACGGCTGGCACACCCTTGTGGGCGTCTACACGGGTGACGAACTGCAGCTATACGTCAACGACGAACAGGTAGGTACCGAGGGTCATTCGGGCGAGGACCTCGAAGCCAGTAGTGACTTGTGGATCGCCGGCGATCCCAATACCGATAACGACACGGGCGTCACGCTCGATTCGGTGGCCCTCTACGACGTCGTCCCCGATGGAGATGAGTATTCTTCGCCAGGAGACGCGACGCTGTCATACGACTTCGCCGAGCTCGCGCGCGATAAGAGTCTGCAGGGTGGGTGGATTTGGGACTGGGTGAACCAAGACCTGAACGACGAGACTGAGGACGGCGAACCGTTTCAGTTCTACCACCTCGAAGGGCCCGATGGAGCGTTCTGCCTCAACGGCACCCTCTGGTCGGATCGCACCCCCCAGCCCGAGATGTGGGAACTCAAGAAGAGCCACCAGCCTGTCGGCTTCGCTGCGCGCGCGGTCGAGAACGGCGAGATTTATATCACAAATTACTTCGGGTTCACCGACCTCGACGAGTTGGACGTGACATGGGAGCTCACCGCTGACGACGAAACTGTCGAGTCGGGCGAGCTCGATCTTGACGTCCCGCCAGGCGAGACCTGCTCCGTCACCGTCCCCTTCGAGGAACCCGACCTCGAGGCAGGCGTCGAGTATTGGCTTGATGTCTCGGCTTGTCTCACCGAAGCGACCGACTACGCAGACGCCGGCCACGAAGTCGCCTTCGAGCAGGTTGCGGTACCGTTCGACGTCCCCGATCCGGAAACCGAGAGCATAGAGGACATGCCAGCGCTGTCGGTCTCGGAATCTGACGAGACAATCACGGTCGGCGGCGAGAGCTTTGAGTATGCTTTCGACACGGAGCTTGGGACGCTCGCCTCGATGGAGTACAATGGAACCGAGTTGCTCGATCGCGGCCCGCTGCTGAACGCCTGGCGAGCGCCGATCATGAACGAACTTCAGGATTGGGGCGGCGCACAGGCGCCCGATTGGTACGATGCCGGGCTCAACGATCTGAACTACGTTGTCGAGTCGATCGATGTCGATCAACCGGAGGACGCACTCGCTCGCGTCGCTGTCGAAGGCTTCGCAGAGGGAACCGCCGAAGACGAAGGGCTTGTTACACCTGATTCGTCTTCAACGGAGGCTGATGGCGTACTCCGAGGCAGTCCTGAGATCGTTGAGGGCGTTTCCGGCAGCGCAGTTGCGCTGGATGGAGAAGACGACTACATCGAGGTCGGTACGCCCGATGCCCTCGATTTCACCGAGCCGGGATTCACCCTTGAGGTCACCTTCCAAGGAATCGACGACGCTGAGCACGGTCCATTGGTCGCTAAGGGTGATTACCAATACGCGTTGAAGACCGCTGGCGGCGATGCCTTCGAGTTCTTCGTCTATGACGGTAACTGGGTCTCGATGCAGGCGCCGATCCCCGACGAGGCTCGTGAAGGGTGGCACACGCTCACGAGCGTCTGTGCTGACGACGAATTTCGGTTGTACCTCGACGGCGAACGGTTGGCCGCCGAGAGCCACTCGATCGGGAATATCGACTCAAGTGGCGCGCCGGTCCGAATCGGACAGAACGCTGATCAGGACCGCTACACCGAAACGACGATCGATTCGGTGGCCGTCTACGATACCGCACTCAATGATGAGGAACTCGCGACGGAATTCGACGAACCGCCGGAGAATGCGGTACTGTGGTACGACCTTGATGAATTCGAAGAGGCTGAGGACGAAGGCTACGGGCCTGGATTCGCGACGCGGTACACCTACACGGTCTTCGGGACTGGCGAGATCGTCCTTAATGTCGAATCCGATCCTAATGACCGACTCCAGAGTGCGATCAGCGGCTGGTTACCCAAGGTAGGCGTCCAGCTTGAACTGCCCGAATCGTTCGGCGAGTTCGAGTGGTACGGCCGTGGCCCCCAGGAGACGATGCCTGACCGCAAGTGGGGCGTACGCGTCGGTCGGTACTCGGGGTCGGTCGCTGACCAGTATGTCCCTTATCTCCCACCGCAGGACAACGGAAATAAGGCTGAGACCCGCTGGGCTGCCGTTTCGAACGACGACGGCGTTGGTATCGCGGCAAGTGCACATCCTGAGATGCATGTCAGTCTCGAGCAGTACGCAAATCTAGATGAGGCGAACCACCAGTACGAACTCGAAGAGCGCGGCTCTATCGGATTCAACCTCGATCATGCAGTGACTGGTGTCGGTGGAACACCGACTACTCCATTGCCTGAGTACCAGGTTCAGCCCGAAACGATGGCTTTCACAGTCTCGCTTCGGCCGTTCGCTAACGAAGATCCGATGGAACTAGCAAAGCGGCGCCTTCCGAAACCCAACCGAGAGTAGCTGACCGATGAAATTGGGCTCGGCGAGCGCCCGCAAGTCGGCCTAGATGAGGCCGACAGCCATCCTCTGAGCGCAAAAACGCCGTATGCTGTGATTCCGTTTTTCTGCCTCTTATCGAGATGGCCACAGACGAGCAACGAATTCTCCATTGTTCACCATCGCACCTCGCCAATGTCGCCTCCTCTGTGGGATTTCCACTCACGACGGTTGTCTCATCCCATACGGATGTGACCTTACTCAGGAACTGTTCGCTGTCGTCACTTCTGGTTTCGGTCTCTGTCGTCGGTGTTTGAGTCTTCATTGACCTTTTCCTGAATTTTATGAATACGATCCTTGGCCTGCTTTTTGTCCATACTGGTACGCTTGCCGACTTGCTCGGCCACCTTGTCTTCGTGGCCCTCTACGAGACCAATGAGTCGACGGAGTTTGTCTTTCATGCTCATGTCACCGATGGCTTCGGCTCGCATGTCCGAAAAGGTGGTGTCTCAGTCGCGAATGCGACCAGTCGAATCGAATACGAGTATCCATTGCTGATCAACCCACTACTTATCGGAACTTTCGGAACCACCCCAGTACCGTTTATTACCCTTCATTTGCAACTCATTCTGCAATGTGATCACGGACGCTCGAGTGTTCCAGGATACGTTCGTCCCAGAAGAGGTCGTCCACCGCAATACGGAGCTCACCCACCTCTCCGGGATCCTTGCGCCTGTCCTGCGTGGAGAGCCTGCTGAAACGGCCGCTATCTTCGGTCCGACCGGTGTCGGGAAGACCTGCTGTGCTCGCTACGCTGTCGAACAACTTCGTGAGAACTCGTTCAACGTCCGGACACAGTATGTTAACTGTTGGCAGGATTATAACCGCTATCGTGTGCTCTATCGGCTCCTCGAAGGGCTCGATCGCACACTCGACATCCATCGCCAATCGACGCCCCGTGATGTTCTCTACGATCGCATTTGCGAGGCGAACGATGATCCCTATGTTGTCGTCCTCGATGAGGTCGACCAACTCGAGGAAAAAGACGTCCTCTATGATCTCTACACCCTGTCTCATATCTCGCTGATTCTCATCGCAAACGACGAGCAGGAGTTTTACTCGAACCTCGGCGATCGCCTCTACAGTCGCCTCACCGGCAGCGAGCGGGTCCAGTTTGACCCCTATTCTCTTGATGAAATTGTCGCGATCCTCGATGCGAGAGCAAATTCGGGGCTTGCAGACGGCGTCGTTTCACGTGAACAGATGGAATTGATCGCTGATCGAGCCGCTGGGGACGCTCGGGTTGCGATCGGGATTCTCCGAACGGCCGCTCGCAAAGCCTCTCGCGGCGGCGCCGAGTCGCTCACAACCGAGATCATCGACGCGGCGGTTCCCGATACTCGCTCGGAGCTTCGGCAGAAAACGATCGAGCAGCTTTCGCATGATCAGCAGGTCCTCTATGAGATCATCGAAGACCATGGTGAGACGACACCGGGGACGCTGTATGAAGAGTACGAGCAGCGCTGTGACGATCCAAAGTCCAGACGGAGCGTCCGGAACTACCTTGGGAAGATGGAACACTATCATCTGATCGATGCCGACGGCGAGAAACGCGCCCGGGTCTACCGACTTTCGGAAAGCGCTTTCGGAGCCCGAAATTCCTAATCCAAGAATCGACTGACTGCGTTGAGGTTCGGCGACCGTACGATCTTCTTTCGGCAGTATTGGTACTGACACGCCTGTACTTATTCCAGTTGTGATACATTAGCTCGCCATGGAATCCTATCGATCGGACCGTATCCCGGAGTTACCATCCTTGTCGAGTGGGGTCTATCTGCTCGACAGCGACTCTGTTCGCGGCCCCTTACACACGCTCGTACTGGATCACATCCTCACGACTCGCGGGCCAGCCTACTGGGTCGATACCCACGGCCACGTAACGACCCACCTACTTGCGCGACTCGCACCGGATCCACAGGTGCTTGATCGCATTCGCGTTGCACGTGGGTTCACTGCTTTTCAGCATTACGGACTCACCGAGACGCTTTCGACGATGGTTGATGACACTGCTTCGCTGATTATCTGTCCGGCGATCGACGGCCTGTATCGCGACGACGCACTTCGAGAGGACGACCGCCAGGCGATGCTCGTTCGGGCTCTCGCGATGCTCTCGGGGGTGGCTCGAGAGTACGATCTTACGGTGGTGCTCACCCGAACTCGGAAGGATGCGTTCTCTGAGCCCATCACGAATGCTGCCGGCGATATCATTGCGTGTGAGCAGACCCGGATGGGTCCACGATTCCACAGCGACGGCTTCGAGACACTCGTTTACCCACTCGGGAACGGACAGCTTCAGACGACGCTTGCCTTCTGGGAGCGGATACTAGAGGCCCGACAGCCGGTTTATGATGCCGCGCAAGCCGGCCTGCAGTCTCCGGAGGTGCCTGCCGATGGGTCGTACTAACCCGACCTATCGCGACGTTTTACGAGCACTCGACAACCAGTGGTCGGACTATCGTCGCGGGCTTCGCCGAGAGGATCAACAGCACTTCGATCAGCTCTTTGCATATATTCGTGCTCACGCTGACGCGAGCGGGTATCTCAACCATACGGAACCGTTCTACCCCGCACTGGTGTCGATCGATCTCGAACAGGAAGCACGGCTCGACGAGCTCGAAAGTCGACTTGCGCAGTTAGAGAGTGAGACCGACTCAATCGACAGCGGGGAGTGACCAGGGAGATGGTCTATACGATCGATTTTCTCGACTCTGGGGACGTCTACGAGTGGTCGATCACTCCCACTGGTGCTGAGTACGAACGAGTGACCGACTATACGCCGACGATCTACGTGACCTACGATGGCCGGGCCGAGGATGGGCTTTCTGACCTTCAGGAGCGTCTTGCGTCCTCTCCGACAGTCGCCTCGATGGCGATCGAACAGTGGCGGCAGGGGTTTCGCCATGAACACGAGTCGATACTTCGAATTGATGTTCGAGAGCTTGCTGCTGTCCGTCCGTTAGCCTCACAAATCCGCAAACTCGGCTGGCCTGGTGAGTACAAACTCTACAACGTGGATTTTTCACGGGAGTTTCGCTACTGCTTGGAGCGTGGCCGTGACCCCACTCCAACCCGCGTTCCATCGGTGCTTGCGATCGATGCTGAACCACCCGCCCTCTCGAATCCACCGCTCACTGAGCTTCAGATCAATGAGGAGACGGTGACAGGCTCACCGGAGGCCATACTGTACGCGATTCAGCGGCGACTCAGGCAGGTTGACCCGGATGTGTTGGTCCTCTCTTCGGGTGAACTCATACCGACGCTCTCCGAGATGGCCGACCAGCACGATGTCGACCTCCAGCTTGGACGACGACCCGGCTGGGAGCGACTTGCCGGGCGGTCGACCTACGAGAGTTATGGCAGCGTTGGCCACTCTCCAGCGCGATATAACGTTCCAGGACGGGTGATTATCGATCGCTCAAATACGTTCTTTCACTCCCAATCGGGGTTGGATGGCTGTCTGGATATGGTTCGTCGCTCGGGGAAACCACTGCAGGAACTCGGGTGGGCATCGATCGGCAACGTTCTGACGGCGATGCAGATTCGTGAGGCCCGAGATCGGGAGGTGTTAGTGCCGTGGAACTCCTGGCGCCACGAGTTTTTCAAGCCACTCTCAACGCTTCACGATGCTGACCGGGGTGGGTACACGTTTTCTCCGGAAGCCGGCTTTCACGAGAACGTCCACGAGCTCGATTTCTCCTCGTTGTATCCGAACATCATCTGCCAGTTCAACGTAAGCCCTGAGACGATCCGGTGTGACTGTCACGCCGATCGGGCAGACGTGCCGGGCTTGGAGTATTCGATCTGTGATGAGCGTGGGTATCTCCCCGACGTCCTACAGCCGTTGATCGACGCCCGTGATACGATGAAAAGAGAGATCCGAGAGATCGATGATGAGGAGCGAGTTGCAGTCCTGAAGTCGCGTGCGGACGCGATCAAGTGGATTCTGGTAAGCTGTTTTGGCTATCAGGGATTTAGTAATGCGAAGTTCGGTCGCATCGAATGTCACGAAGCGATCAACGCCTATGCTCGCGAGATTCTGCTCGATACAAAGGAGACGTTTGAGGCCAATGGGTGGCACCTTCTGCATGGAATCGTCGATAGCCTCTGGGTGACCGCGATTGAGGGTCAGAAACAGACACCGCTTACCGAGCTTGCGACGGTGATTTCCGACCGTGTTGGGATTCGACTTGAGTACGAATCGGCCTTCGAGTGGCTTGCACTCGTTCCTCTGCGTGATCGTGACGAGGGAGCGCTCACGAAATACTTCGGAAAGGTCGCGTCTGCAACGGGTGATGAGCCCGAGTACAAGTATCGGGGTATCGAGTGTCGCCAGCGATCAACGCCGGACTGGATCACGAACGCCCAACAGGAGCTGATCGTGACGCTTGATCAGTCTCGATCGCCAGAAGTAGTGTGTGCTCGCCTGCAGCGTCAACTCGCGGAACTTCATGCCGGGCGGGTCGACCCGGAGGTGCTTACAATCGATAATCGACCCTCAAAGCACGTCGAGGAGTATACCCGGACCACGCGAACGGTTGCTGCACTGCAGCGTGCACAGGATGAGGGACTTGATCCACAGCCTGGACAGGACGTTTCATACGTGGTGGTCGACGACTCAAAGCGCTCTCGAGACCGCGTTCAGCTCACTCATGAATTGTCTCAGCAGTATGATGCCGAATTTTACGCGGATCTATTGCTCCGAGCTGCCGAAAGTGTCTGCTCGCCACTCGGGTGGCAGCGGAGCGATATCGAAGCGTATCTGTCGGACCACCAAGACAGCTCGTTGGCAGCGTTTCAGAACTGAGAGTTGTGGCGTAAGCGAGCGTACTGCTACCGCTTTGTATGATGGCTGAGTAGAGACCACTCGATCGATACAGTCGCCAATGAACAACCTTGCGAATCACTCTTCCGTTGCGTAAGGATTATGATGTTCTACCTCCAGTCTATAGGTGCATACAGATCGGGGCTCCCGAGCTTAGGGAGACCCGCTGATAACACCGAGGAGAGTCATCGCTGTTGCTACGGAGACGAGCGCTCCTGCCAGTAGGTATAGCGCCCGTGATCCGAGGACGATTCGTTCGAGCTGTTCTCGACGTCCGCATTCACACGACGTGGACGGACTGTTCGTTTCGGTTGCGTTTTCTGCGGCCATAGTTGTAACTCATGCCGGCAGAATCCCGTGCATACAGATCGGGGCTCCAACCGGCACTAATTCTCATAACGCTCCAGGAACATAAAACCAAGGATTTTGGGGGTTAGAGGGGCTTAAACGGTTGTTTTCGGAATTCCGATACCGATGCCAATACCAAGATGGGGACTGGCTACCTGCTGGGATAGTTCGCGATCAATGCCGTCTCGAGGCACAACCATCATTTCGTGTGTTCTGGGTCGTGATCCGCCTTGTTTGCAGTGGCTTTTGAGTTCACTCGTATGCTCCTTACGGGGGGAGGGTAACCTCCGTACAGGTGTGGCCATCCGGCTCGCCGCATGCAGGTCCGGGCGGTAAGGGCGTACCCCGCTTTCGTCGTTTCGATTCCATTCGAGCATTGCAGGAGGACACCTGACGGCGTGTCCCCATCACGAGACTTACGCGATTCGCGCCTGCCGTTTACGGCGGGATCTCTCGCTGCTTAACGATAGGCAAGCCTTCGAGTTCGAAGCATGCTACAATTACAACCCCTGCACCTGGCGTGAGATCGGACTCAAGTACTTCAAATACCGCCACCGGACTGGAGAATTGCTTGAAGACGACACTGAACAGGATGACAGCCAGTCCACTCTCCTCGATATCCGAACTGAGCCGTTTGCTGACACTTGTTTTCGATCTGCAAAGGTTAAGATCGTATAGCGCGATATCTCAGTCATATCACATGGAGTGAGGACAACATGACCGTACAACGCCAACGGCTACAGAACCACACGATAATCACCCTACTAGTCTGCGTCTCCGTCATCATGGCCGGCTGCGCCGGCTTCGGGGCCGGCGAGCCAGCAGACGACACCGGTACCGACTCGCCAGACCAAAGCGACGACCTCGAAGACGAACAGGACAGTGCGGAGGGCAACAACAGCAGTGCCGACACTGACAGTGAGGCCGAACACGAAACCTCAGACAGCGATTCTGCGTCAGAATCTGCGTCGGACTCCACATCTGAGTCCAGTTCTAACTCCGACACAGACGCCTCGACGAGTTCGGCAAGCGACCCCTGTGGAGACTCATCAGAGACAGATCCCTGCGATAGCGGATCGCCCGACGACTCTAGTCGATCTGCCGATGAGAACACCAGTACCGATGAATCGTCGTCCAACGACAGTGATTCGACCGACGACAACGGCTCGACTGACAACACGGGCGGCGATAATGATAGTGACGACAGCGACGATACAGACGACAGTGAGGGCGAAGAGGAGCTTCTGCCACCAAGCTACACCTACACCGTGACTGTTGAGGTAGTCGACGCGGACGGAAACCCAATTGCGGACGAACCCGTGACCGCAACGGTCAACGGCGAGACGACTGAGTACCTAACCGGCGAGGACGGGACGGTCAACGTCACCACCGAATCGACCATCGCGAAGGCCGTCGAGTACGAGATCACCGTTCGCCACGACACGCGCGGCCTTCCGGTGAACCAATCGGCACAGACCGAGCGCTTCGTGATCGGTGCGCAAGAGGAGCCCGAACCGGAGCCTGAGACGTACGACTTCACGGTCTACACTCAAGAAGACGTCTCGGTCACCGTCAGGAACGACGATACGCGTGAGGAATGGACCAAGAACGCCACCAACGGCTCGGTAACGTTCGAACTCGCCCCGGGCATGTATACCATCCATGCCGATGAACACGCCTCGGTTCTGATGCCGACCAACGTTCCCGGACACACGGAGATCGAACTTCAGGGCGGATACGACGAGTTCACGGTGAACGTCGTCGACGCCGAAACCGGCGACCCTATTGAGGGCGCGGAGATCAGCGGTGTCTGCGATTGGTACTTCTCGAGTGGCGACGCGTACATCACTGGTGAGTCGAACGCCGATGGCGTGATCGAGACGAGCGTGATTTCGCCGAGTGTGTGCCACGGTGTCCTCGTCGAGGCCGATGAATACGAGTCGACTACGATTTCCGTCATCAACATCCCAGACGACGATGAAATGACAATCGAACTCGACGCAGCCTCGGATGAATCGAGAGACGAGGAGGAGCAGACGAACGCTTTGGTCGCCTGATCTCGACTGGAGTAGCCAGTATTCCGTTGCTATGGATTGCAAGACGCGTCAGTAATTCCTTAGCTATTTGAGGATTAAGTTTATTTATACAGAGAGAACCGAAGTACCGTGGGTCAAGAACTACCAGTTAGTAAGATTGATCGACGTGATTTCCTTCGATTGAGTGGGGGTGCCGTTGCCGCCAGCGCGTTCATTGGGACCGCGAGTGCAGACCCAAGTGCGGACTGGCCTCAGCCGCGGGCTAACGCCGCACGTACAGCCTCTACGGCCGCAAGCGGACCGAAAGATACGGTACAAACCCGCTGGTCGGTAACAGGGGACAGTAACGGTGTTGTTGTCGGTGACTGTATCTATATTGGAGATTCCGGTATTATTCGAGCCATTCGGCTTGCAGACGGATCCGAACGGTGGCGAGTGCAGACTGCAGGGTCGAGAGTGAGTTTGTCTGCCGGCGATGAAACGATCTATGCTGCCGTCGGTGGCAATAATTGGTCGAGTCTCCTCGCGCTGTCAGTAGCTGATGGCACTGAACGATGGCGCAACGAACAGTTCCAATCGATATTCGTGCCTACGGTTGGTGACGACCTGTATTCGATCGTTGAGGAATCTGACGCTAATGACGAGGAGACGTCCTCATCGTTAGTTGCTCTTTCTGCGGCCGATGGAACGGTTCAGTGGACCCAACCACTCGATATGGAGGAACCGACTGCACCAGCAGTTGCCAACGACACCATCTATATCGCCGGTTCTGAGGTGGTTGCGATTGACACAGATGGTGAAGAAATGTGGCGGAACCCTGCCGGTGGAGGTACTCCCGCTGTAGCGAATGACACGGTCTATGTGACTTTTTCGCCAGGCGTGCGTGCGCTGTCGGCGAGTGATGGCTTTGAGCAATGGGAGTACGTCGCTACCGTTGACGATCGGCCGGCTGAGTATGCGTTTCCGTCAGCACCGGCAATCGTCGATGAAACGATCTACTTCGGGTTGACCGACTATGCCCGTGAGGATGCAACGGCGATGTACGCGCTTTCTGCGACTACTGGAAGCGAACAGTGGACGACATTGTTCGAGCGCGACATTGTCGTTGGGGCACCAGCGGTTGCTGATGGTGTCCTCTACAGTCACGTAGCTGGATTTGCTGATTTCCCCAGCGAGCGTGGGACCGTAGAAGCGGGGAGAGCGATTGCACTTGATGCCGACGATGGCACCCTTCGCTGGGAAGTCGATGACGCGGAGGACACGTTGTTTTCCGATCCCATTGTTACCGACGGTCTCGTGTTGGTCGAGAAACACTCAATACTTGCTGATGAATCTGTTATACTGGCGCTTGAGGAGGCTGATTCGTAGCCTACTAGTATTCCTTTTCCGGACAAAACGGATCCCTTAGGCCTGTACCCGCTCGACTGTCCCCTCGAGATGCTCTTCGCAGGCGTACGCTGAGAGCAGGTCATCAGTCAGCATGTAGTAGTCGGCATTAGCGTCACAGCCATCGCCGACACACGATCATCTTAGATTTGCAGTAGGTGGGTGGCTTCTGACTGTCTCGTACGCTCCTTACCGGGGGAGAGTGACCTCCGTACAGGTGTAGCCATCTGGTTCGCCACATGCCGGTTCGGGCGGTAACGACGTACCCCGATTTCCTCGTTTCGATCCCCATTCGAGCATCGGCCAGAGGATGCTTGACGGCGTATCCCCACCATAGGACAGGGAATTCTCACTGCCGCTATCGAGTGGATCATACTCCCAGTAGCGGGCTGGGTCCGGACCTTCCTCTTGGGGTGGAGCGTGAATATTGACCAGTAGTCGATGCCCTGGGTAGATGATATGGCCAAGCGGGAAGATTTCGATATCGTAGCGATAGAGTTCCCCAGGGACAATCGGTGTTGGATTGACCATTGTATGATACGGGCGAATGATCTCCCCAGCTTCATTTCGAAGCGTTTGCGAGTCATCGAGTTCGCGGTGACTTGCGCGCAACATACCCCGCTGGAGATACGTTACGGCTTCATCCTCTGGCTCAACATCGGCCAGTGAGACATACATCTCGGTGTTCTCTGCCGATGACTGCAAATAGAGGGTCGCAGTAATTGGACCAGCAATCACACGTGGATCATCGAATGGGGTTGACCAGTAACTGAGGAGCGTCTCGTCAGTCAGATCATCGATATACCAGTAGTCTGGGCTTGAACTCGTATACGTCTCCTCACCCGCAGTTGACGGTCGTTCGGTCGTCAACTCGTGGTCACCAGCGATGTAATAGCGTGTCCAGTCCGTGTTTGATGCTGGGAAGCCATCAAAACTCATCGTGCCGTGGCTGTCTTCGGTATCCATCCCGAAGTCCAACCGAACAGGAGCTTCCTGCATGATATCGGTATTTTTCCCGCGGAGCCAGTAGTCGAACCAGCGTCGACCATCCCGATCGCGACCAAGTGCCCGCCATGCAGTGCCGTGGACCCCGTTCGTTGCCCGCAGGAATTTCGGCGACTCGCGGAGTTCGGGGCTCGGTGGGCGTCGGCCCGGGAAATCTCCAGGATGAATTGGATCCGGATCGAGAGCGTTGTACACTGTGGGACCGCCGCGCTGCCCGACTTGACCATCCTGCCACGCGACGCTAATATAGGTTGGAACCTTGATTTGCTTCGCCATTTCGACGAAATTGATTCGCCGATAGCCATCGTTCTCCGTTCGCTCCCGATACCACGTGGGATGTTGATCGATGATCGCTTGTGGATCACGGTTTGCCCGATGCTGTCTGCAGAACGGATCCTCCTGTTCTGGGATGATGTCTTGTGATTCTTCATCCCACCACAACGTTGGGAGGTTGTTAAGCCAGTTATCGAACGCGAGGTTATCGACACCGCCGGGGAAGGTGCGGCCTCGGAGTAGATCACCCATGATCACGTTCGCGGAGACACAGGCTAATGATGGTGGCTGGGTGGAGGCGACCCGAATGGATGTCATTCCTGAATACGAGAGTCCGAACAAACCGATCCGATCAAGCGACCACGGACGATCCGCAAGCCACTCAATGATCTCATATCCATCCAAGCCATGACTCCGTTTATCGTAGACTTCACCGAAATCTGCTGCATCGCCGGCTGAGCATGCTGTTGCTCGGACGCTTGATTGGACGTGGACGTACTCATCGCCGAGATCCGGCGACGGAATAGCACTATAAACGCCAACGCTCGTCGCGATGAGTGTGTCGTCTGGCATTCGAATATAGTGGGTCGGGCCGTCGGCTGCGAAACTTGCGCCTACATACCCGTCGTGCGTGTACACGACGGGCCGATCCGTACCAGTTGGCGGGTTCCAATCGTGGCGAACGTATCCCCACTCTTTTTTCGCGAACGTGTCGTCGTAGTCGATGTCTCCATCCGCCTGTGTATAGAGTTGATTTGGCTCAGCACTGACGGCGCCACTACTTGCGATTCCGACTGTTCCGATCCCGATTGATTTCAGAAGCTGTCTCCGCCTCATGAGAACAATACCCGCACCAAGGAGTTAAATATTTTACTATTATCTATAAAATTATATATTATCGAATAAATGACTCCTTTATTCGGTCATCGATGATGAACTCTCTTCAATATTACAGTTCGAACAGCTCCTCGCCAGACGCGAGATGTTCCTCGATCGTGTCGGGATCAAGCATGACGCCGATACCAGGCTTCTCAGGCACTTGGATCACGCCGTCTTGGATAACGTCTTCGTCCTCGGCATGCATGTCCTCCCACCATGGCACTTCACGGGCGTGCCACTCAAGCGCGAATGCGTTAGGAACGGTGGCGCAGACGTGGACGCTCGCCATCGTTCCAATGGGGCTCGAGATATTGTGCGGCGCGATAGGCACATCGAATGCATCAGCCACGGCCGCGATCTTCCGAAACTCAAGCAGCCCGCCGCACTTTTGGATGTCTGGCGCGACGATATCGAGCGCCTGCTGAGTGAAAAAGGGAAGAAAGTCCTCGACACGGGTGAGGTTCTCGCCTGCTAGGATGGGCGTCGACGTGCTCTCGACCACCTTGTGGTGGGTCTCGGCGCTCTCCGGCGGCACCGGGTCCTCCAGCCAGTCGAGGTCGTACTCCTCGACCTCTTGGGCGATCTTGGTCGCAGTCTCCACCGAGAAGTTCCAGTGGAGGTCAAATCCCAGGGTGGGCTCATAGCCGATCTCCTCGCGCACCGCGCGCACGATGTCGACCTTGTGTTGAATTGCTGGGCGGGACAGCCGCCGAGTCGCGGTGTCAGCTTCCTCGACTTTCACGTCAAGGTCGAATTTCAGTGCATCGAATCCCTCGTTGACGACCTCGCGCGCTGCCTGAGCGTATGAGTCGGGCGAGTACACGTCACGTGGGTCCACCGATGTGGCTTCCGCCAGGTTCTCGCCGGCGTGGCAGTCAGCGTAGATCTGGACCTCGTCGCGATACTTCCCACCGAGCAGCTGGTATACCGGAAGTCCGGTGAGCTTACCTGCAATGTCCCAGAGTGCGATTTCGATTCCCGATACCGCCGCCTGGGAGTACCCAGTTGATCCGCCCAAGCCCGAGAGCAGCTGTGTCATGTGCTCCACCAAGCGGTCGATATCGAGCGGGTTCTGTCCGACGAGACCAGGCTTGAGGAACTCGACGTACTCGCCGGCCGGACCAGGAAACGCCTCCCCCAACCCATAAACATCGGCGTCGGTTTCGACCTTCACGAGTACCCACGGGAAGTTGCCCTCTACGACCACAGTTTTGATATTCGTGATCTCTACGTCGCGTTCGGGCGCGCGGCGCTGATCCGTCTTGCGTAGGTCGCGCCACCCAATGCCACCCATCATGTCCGCTACGAGCTGGCGGTACTTCGAGTCATCTGTCATATGTATCGATCCGAAACCTACGATAGCAAAGGAGTTTGCGTATCGGCAAGCTCCTACTGGTTACTCTTTTTGAACGAGGTCACCCTTCAGTAGACGCCCAGTACAGGTGCCACAGGCGCCGTACAGACAGCCATACGGGACGCCGAGACCGTCGCGTTCGGATCGAAACGTCATCGTTTCTGCGGCCGCCGTACGGGCGCTTGGCGACTGAGTAACGGTACTGATTGTTGGCGCCCGCCCAGTCGTGAAGCGCAAGACCAGCAAGAACATCGGTGTTAACCGTTGAATAGCCGCCAAGTCACGGGCATTGTGCACATTCTCTACATTTTGCCCGATAGACTCATTGAAACCCACAGCGATGATTTTTCAGAATATACTGAATAGAACAAGTATATCGGTCACTGTATTCATGAAAGCTAGATTAGAATCAATTTGGCAAATATAGATCAGTTTTGTGTAGCCATCATAAATCGAATTCCCCGATAATCAGAGCATGATCACTACACTCAAAGCCGCTGTGATCGTAGTAGCAGTCAATTGGGCTAAGATCCTCTGAAGCGATTAGATGGTCGAATCGGAAGGTAGTATGACTGGTTTCCGCTACCTCCACTCCCTCATACCCATGGATATGCCGAAAGACATTTACCATCCCTATCTCTGTTAATCCACAGAGAATATTTCGCTCTGCAGCAATCCACCGTTCTGACAGCTGACCTTGGGTCTCTGAACGCCACGGAATCAGTGTTCCGTCTTCTCGTTCGCCCTTTGGCGCGTTAAAGTCACCAGCCAAAATTATCGGTGGCTCACCTGCTTTGAGGATGCGCCTGGACGCTGTCTCAAGGATCTTCACCTTTTCCTCTCCCCAGTTAGTCCCTGGGACAGCACGGACATTCCAGACTGCTACTTTTGTCTCTCCTAGTTTGAAAGCTGTAGGTAGTATCTTTTCTGGGAAGTTAGTGTTCCAGTTCTTCAGCTCGGAGTTTTTCCATGGTCCATCTCGGATACTCGGTGACTGACGGGTAAGGTTCGTACCACGAAATCCGTCATAGAGTGCTGTCAGATTCCCATTGACGTGGTTGATGTCTTCGTGGGGAGGGATATCGCTATTTCCTAGTGTCTCCGCCCATTCCATTGAATCTTCAATCTCCGAGTAGCCAATATCCTGAAGCGAGTCTAGCCAGAGATCTCGCTTCTTCGTCGTTACCTCATTTAGTAGAAAAAGGTCCGGTTGTCGTTCGGCAATAAACTTGACTTGAGATTGGATTCGGTCTGTACTTCCCTGCCACGGGAAAGCCCCCTGTACATTCCACGACAATACTTTCATTATCCGTTATAGATAGTGAACCATCATAAACCATCTTAGAGTTGCAAATATAGCAAGGAATTTGGGACGTGCTTGAACCCGTCAAATCCCACTGTACTACTGTGTATGTGCTTTGGAGGAACGAGATCTTAGTGAGGAACTTGAATCTCTACCTTATGTCTCGTCAGCTGAAAACGGCTCTACAAGATCCTGAATAGTAAACAACTCTCCGTTTTTCATTGTCATTCTCACATCTGTTGCGTCTTCGATTTGTTCGAGTGGATTCCCCTCAACAAAGACCATATCAGCTAGTTTCCCCGATTCAAGTGTTCCAAGATCATCGGCAACTCCTTGCTCTTCAGCGGCATATCGCGTTGCTGTCAAGAGGGCCTCGTATGGGGAGAACCCATACGCAGCCAAGGGACGCAGATTTCCGTGTACTCCAATACCAGGATAGTCCAATGGCATATCCGTGCCCGTAAGCACTACTCCACCCGCATCAAATATATTTTTGAAGGTCGTTACATTTCTACATAGGCTAGTCTCACAATCAGGATCCGAGGGGAATTCTGTGTTATCCGCGACGCTCTCTCGTAAATCATCACGGGCCGCCAGTCCAGTTGGACCCGGTGTGTCGATACTTTCTCCAGGAATAAATAGCTGCAATCGAGGGTCGTCCTCGACATCGTCAGCAAGAATAAAATCGGACGTGAAGACTGTCGTTATGACTGACCGTTCTCCTTCACCGTAGAGGTTGATGACATCATCATAGGTTTGGCTTGTCGCGGATTCCGTTCGGGCATAGCCAAGGCGTTGGGTTGCGGACAGATGTGTTGTTCCGTCTTGCCCAACAAGACCACCTGGAGCAAGGTAGTGCGATTTGACTGGTACGCCGAGTTCTTCATGGGCGGCATCGGTAACCGCAGCCATACGTTTAGCGTTTAATCGAACGTATGTTTTCACGAAGTCGTAATTGAGCTCTATTGCCCGTGACAGTTCTAAGGGGATTTGTTCCAGACTCGTAGTGGGCCGACCGATAAAGCCATAATAGACGCGCGAGCCGTCGATCGGTTCACCGCTTGCAAAGAAACGCGGTCCGGTCCGATCTCCAGACTCTATCGCTTCGCGCTGTTCGATGGCACTGTAAACACGGTCACCGGGAGAGACTGTTGATGTAATCCCGTACGCGAGATTGATCCGTCCCATTCGGTCCCCGAAGAAGCAATCACTAAACGTCTGGTGAACGTGCGAATCCCAGAGGCCTGGGATTACTGTGAGATCGGATGCATCTACATAGTCACCATTCGGCGGCTCACTATCTGGCACAACCTTCTGAATTCGATTGTTGACGACGGTGATATTGACGTCCTCTTGAACGTCTTGGCTCGTACCATCCCACAACTTTCCGACATGGATGACGGTACGACCGGCCGGTTGATCGCGATGATAGTTGAGTTGGTGAATTGGAACATCCTGTGTTTCGCTCCCGTCACGCCTGACCTTTTTCAGTGTTCCATTGTTCAAGTATAAGAGCCACTCCGAATCACCACTCCATGTCGGTGCATCTGTGGCTTCCTCTGTGATCTGTGTTGCCGGGCCGGTCGGTTCACCGGCTTCATCGACTGGCATGACACGTAAGGTGCTTTCAACCACGAAGGCCATCCAGCGTCCGTCTGGTGACCAAACAGGACCGTCATTACCCCGTGTTGAGAGCGATTTGAACTCCTCACCCGGCGGATAAAAGGTCTCTTCCCCAGTTTCGATATCGACAGTCAAGATCTGGCTTGTGCCCGACCGGAATCGGTCCGAATACTGTTTAACAGCCGCCACAGCCACTGTATTTCCATCCGCTGACCACGTTGGACGGCCTGGAAGAAACAGTGGTCGTATGGCCTCCTGACCATCACTGAGTTCTATCTCGTTCTCGCTACGTTCTACCTCGGCAATTAGGGTCGTTCTATGTTGGTTCTGAAATGCGATTTTGGAGCCGTCCGGGGACCACGTCGCCGCTACTACAGCATCGTCCCGCGCAGTGACTTGCTGATTCTCACCGGTTTGCAGATCGTGTACGTACAGATCTTGCGTTCCATTTTCATCGGATGAGTAGGTTACATATCGGCCATCAGGAGACCACGCTGGGTCGGCCTGATAGAATGAGTCGTCTGTAATGCGTTGCGGTGGTTGCCCAATACGCATTAGCCAGAGATCGTTCAACGCGATAAACGCCACATGCTCGCCATCCGGGCTCAGCCGTGGGGTTAGAATTCCCTGTACCTCACACGCACCCGTATTGTCAAAGTCATATGACTTCTGGTCATAATCGAGCGCGGGCACGTCAAAAGTAGCGCTGAATGGAACATTAGATGACGTACCAGAGTCCAGATCCAGTGTTCTGACGTTGCCATCAGCAGAATACAAGATCTCATCTGTGGACAACCAGTGAGGAGTAAAGATGAAGACGTCTTCTCCGTCGGTTACCGGTGACTCGGAGACCATTAGATCGATGTCCCCTGTTCGGTTCTCCTGTTCGTTAATGCGAACGTAGGCAAGGTCTTCTCCGTTTGGAGACCACGATGGCGAATGGAGCGTTTGTCCCATTTGGCCGGAGACAAGCGTCCGGGTCTCACCGTCCTGATTGACTGCTTCGATTGTTATTGGCGAATCGTCGCCATCACCATATTCTCCGGTAGGATCGGCGACGTACGCGATTTCAGTTCCATCAGGAGACCACGTTGGTTCGAAATTCTCACTGGAATCGTCCGTCCATTGCTGTAGGTCGCCAGTCTCGATATCTACTGTCCAAATGTCATAGTTTTCGTTCCGATCAGAGGAAAAAGCGATTTGAGTGCCATCAGGAGACCATTGAGGTTTTCGATCGTCCCAAAACCCATCAGTTATCTGTTGGATATCGCTGCCGTCGGCAGCCATCGTCCAGATATCGAAGTTCCCATCTCCATAGCCTTGAAATGCAATACGCGCTCCATCTGGCGCATAGTCGGGCTGAGTAGGTTCTAATTCGACATCAGTCAGTTGTTCTGCTTCGCCCCCTTCTCTTGGCAGGCGAAAGAGGAGCCCATGGAGATCCATCACAACCGATTCTCCATCAGGTGATGCAGTGAGCGCAATATTAGTGCCGTCTGTCACTGTCACCTCCGTTCCTTCGCGTATATCTTCGTTATCTGCATGACCTGCCGCAGTGTACGCAAATCCACCAGCCGAAAGCCCCGACAGTGCTACACCACCCAGAACTCCTTTTAGATGATCCCGTCGGGTATGTGTGAATTTTTCTTCTCTATGTGTGGTATTATCTCTCATTCCGTCTAATTTCTCGCGCGCTGGTTTGATAGTATTTTTCGTGTAGATTCTATGACTTCTAAGGTAGATTATTAGACTAATATCTAGAAGTTAGAAATAATACAACGAGCGACTTTTTCTCGTGTATCACTACAATTATATAAATTCAGGCTGGTAGAAGGACCATTGGGTCGATGTGTACAAGTGTAGCCATCTACAGCCGAATTATCACCAGACGGACGGCACTAGCAGAAGTTAGTGACCACCGGAAACGGAGTGGAGACCGACGATACCGACGAGAATCACGCTGATAAACCCGATTCGAGCAAGGGTTGCCTCTCCTAATGTGGCCTGCCTTGTGCAACAAACCATCCTTGGATACGAGGTGTTGCACAAGGTAAAATTTCTTTGTGGAGTGACTACTCTCTATTGGTTCTCATCAACGGATCCGCCCTTTACCGACGGCCGATATCAAACGGATTTCAATACTGCTGATGATACGCCTTCTCGGCAGTCCAGAGATCGAACTCGCCTTCACAGTTCTGTCTCGTCAATAAATAACGTCGACCAACCACACTATTTCTGATGATGTCGGATCGCATAGAAAATCGCCGACGCTCAGCCATATCGGTATCATGGATAGCTACCGTGTCCCGCCGAACAAAGATTTCATCGTCGGAATACTCTACCCTCTAAATCACTCTTAGCGAATATGCAGGGTGAATCCTCCGTTTACTGGCACATCAAGGGAAAGAGTATCGTCAGCTGTGACAGTCGTCTCTGTGGCTTCAAGACCGTTTCCACCGGAACTATCATGAATCAACTCCGCCGTGTATTCGTCATCATCTTGAAGGAATGAGAGAGGAACGTCGACAGTTCGTGCTTCCCCGGCAATGATTGATCCGACGTACCACTCGTTGTTCGATCGACGGGCGATTGTCGCTTCCTCGCCCGGTCGCCCATTAACAAGCGTAGACTCATCCCAAACGGCGGGAACTTCACTCAAGAAGCGTTCTGCGATCGGCCGGTCCCGGTAGCTCTCAACACTATCGGCGAAGTGTTGCCAGTCGGACTGATAGACAACCGAGAGCGCCAACTCGTGGCCATCGCTTGTTTCACGATCGTCAGCAGAGAACGTAACCGGTGTATAGTCTAGCGGTCCAACAACATTGCGCGTGAATGGAAGAATCACATTGTGGGTCGGTGTGAGTTCACCGAACTTGTAGTACTCCGCGCCCCGCCCCGCTTCATTTGTCATTAGATGTGGCCACTGGCGACGCCGGCCTCTCGGAAGGGTTGAACCATGAAAATTAATCATCAATTCACAGTCCGCAGTGGCTTCAAGAATCTCGTCATAAAACTCCATATACTGCTGGAAATCAGCGTTCATATAATCGACCTTGATTCCACTGACGCCCCAGTCGGCCAATCGGGATAACACCGCTTCGCGCTTGGTTTCGTCATTTACGTAGTACCAAGGGAGCCACGCAATGATGTCGACACTCTGATCATCCGCGTACTCGACAAGTTCGGACATCCAGTCGCGATCCCACCCGCGATCAACCAGTGAGAATTCCCATCCTTGTTCACTGGCATAGTCGACGTACTGTTTCTGTACCTCGAGGTCCTGTGGGCTCCCGCTGTCGGACCACCATGACCAGGCGACTCGCCCAGGCTCTATCCATGATGTGTCTTCGACATTCGAGGGATCATTGAGAGCGAGTACGAGATTCGACTCCGTTACGGAAGCCAAATCACCAATGATTGCTGTCCGCCACGGTGTTGCGAGCGGGAGTGTGCTGCTGATCGTCTCGGAAAGCCCGAATGTGTCGGCGAAGACCAACTCGAAGAGATAGGGATTATCATCGTAATCCGTATCTTCGTTCTCGTCAGTCGCTTCATCCGAACCCTCGTCGTCCGCGTCATCGACGAATAGATGTGATGCACCGTACCGGCCCGTGACATCAGCCTCGGTCAGCAACAGCCATGAATCGTTACCAACCTCAGATAGAACCGGGAAGCCATAGGCGCCGCTTGCGGACTCAGCCGATGTCTCGTTCCACAGTCCCTCATAGGCTTCGCCGAATGGAGCCAGCCACGTTTGGGAATCGTTGGGTAATCGAAATGAACTTGCTTCATTAGTAACGACAACATCCCCATCGCCGGGGAGTCGATACCGATAGGCAGCACCATCGTTCGCCACGCGCAAGTCGATTTGTAGTGTTCCGGCCTCCGATTCAAGCGTCAGCGTTGCTTGTTTTGCCTCATGCTGGAACTGTGAGCGCTGTCCGCCATTGATATTGATCGTCTCCGAAATCGTTTCAACCTCGACTCCGGTTACGGATAACTCAGTGACGAAATCCGCTGAAAACGTGCTGATTCCGAGTGGAGATGGTTCGAGTACGGTAGTCCCATCATGCTCAACTGTAAGAGTAAATCCCTCTCCATCAGGCAAATCCGAATCTACGTCGGCAACGTCATTCCGCGCAATCGTTGCTTCGATCGATCCATCCGGACTGATGACAGTCCAAGGATCCGCTTCGTGAAGTGATGCCATCTCGGAGGACGAAGATTCACTCGCTCCGATCCCAGTACCAGCAGCACTCCCGACCCCAAGAGCGGTTGCTCCTTTCAGTACTGACCGGCGAGTACTCGCGACGATAGGTCGAAATTTATTCACTGAACCAAACCACTCTGATCCTGCTGTTTTGTTTTTATCAGACATTGTGTTTCCTTTCTTCAGATATGATCGGTACGTAGTGACGAATTGTGTCCTACGATACCAACCATCGTCCACTACTATTTCTCTATTCATGGCTATTATAATTAATTACTACATTGTTTAGGTGTTCTCAGCTATGTATTAGAACAAGAAAACCGCAATTGAGTACGACTTACCTGAGTTCTGTTTACGGCGTTCGGTGAAATTCGCGGGTAGTCAGAAAGTTGTAGTACTCGGCCCTCACCGAGGAGGGCTATAATCATGTATCGATCACCGGCTACGTAGGTCGTTGGATCATGAACTGCGAGAACAACTGTGGCGGTCGCAGGCCCGATCCCATGGATTGACGTGAGGGTTTCAGCTGGAGCTTCGGATCGTCGACGAGGAGGGCCGCTTCGCTTATTCGCTGGACGAACGCTGTAGGAACCTCGGACATCCACTTGATGTATCGATCACGTCGTCCATGTTGGGTGTTTAGCTTCCACTGCATTACCTTCTCGAGCTCTTCCTGTGTTATGTAGTGTTGTTCTCCGAGGGCTGTGGTGAGTGTCTCCTCGACACCTCTTTGAGGGTTGGATCCTAGTTCGCGTTGTAGTGCTCGCTCCATTGTTTGATCGCGTCGTGGTCCATAGTAGTCTATCAGGGACTCAGCATCACGTACTACTACTAAGACTCCTCTATCTGTGGGAAGTAACCTTGATCTTCCTCGGCTTAGCGACACAGACAGGGATGTGACTTACTTCATGTAATCTTCTCTGTGGATCCAGACTCGAGGTAGCTCGAATCCACGAGTCCGAAAACCATGAGATCCAAATCAGGGACATCCTTGTACCAGTGGACTAGGTGCACGTTTCCGCTGTAAGGAGTACAGCTACACCCGACAAGATTCCCAACCCTTCCAGTGTACGTTTCCGCTGTAAGACTCTACCTGAGATTCCTGCTAGCAGCTAAATGGGAGTGGGAACGTTCCTACTTCGATTGTTGCTCCCGCTTGAGGAGCTGTTTTCTTGATCTCCTGATAAAACTTCTGTATAATACAGACATAACTTCACCAGAGGTTTTGAGCAGGAACCGTTTAGAAGCACAGCTTCTTACAGAAATGATTCATCTTGCTCATGGAAGGACTATCCTCTTACAGCGGAAACGTGCACTTGAGGACTCTCTTCTCGATGCCTTCAGCCGTACTGTTTACAGCGGAAACGTACACTCACTCATGTCCCATACAGCGGAACCAGGCACTAGGAAAAGCGCGTATTTCCGTTGTAAACGAAGATCTGGACGTACTCGACCAGCGACGCAAAGGAGCTGGGAAAAAGGGACCTATCGGGCTATCTACCTTGCTGACGCTCCTGATACAGTCCTCAGAGCGTGCAATACGGTCGACTGACGAGCCGGCGTGAACAATCCCGATTACAAGGACTGGGTTCTTGCCTTGTACCGCCTTTGATACCGCCCTACGCGGGCTGCCTCGGTTCTTAGTCGTGTGCTGTCTTTGTTGAGTGCGCTGACTGGGACCAAGAACATCGACGCCACGATCACGATTCCAGCGTACCTTGAGGGCGTTCCCGAGTCGATTCGACGGGAGTTCGTCGACGTCTATCTCAGGAATCGGGGCCATCGCTACGATCACAAGGCGACGATCCACTTCCGGGAGGAACCGTCGACGGAGTACCTCAACGCGCTGGTGGCGCTGATCGCGGATGTGAGCGGCGAACGCGTGACGCGCTCGGATCGGAACGTCATCGTTTCTGCGGACGCTGTACGGGCGCTCAACGTCTAAACTGCGGTTGGTCCTTAGTTGCCTTGAATCGCGTCAATGACGATTGCCGCAGCAACAATCGGCTCTTTCGGGACCGTACTCGCATCGTCGATAGTGATTTCGTAGCGGTCACGGAGCGAGAGTTTGCTACGAATCGTCCCGACATGTCCACTGTCTGTATCAGTAATTTCGTATTTGTACTGAATCAATCCGCTGAGTGGCAGCTTCTTCCGAGCCAGTGTTGCGAGTGCACCACGGGAGGTGATTTTGGCGAGTGTAGCGCCCGTCTCGCTATCACGAATCGTCCAGGTATCTTGGAGCAGCGAATAGTCGTTATCGAGGATTACGAGATCTTTCCCTGTTTGTGCATCCGTGAGTAGGTACTTGCCCGCAACGTCAAGGATGCCGCTTGCTTTCACGGTAAAGACAATAGTGCCGTTGGCATCGACAAACGGGAACTCCTCTTTCATTTTGAGCATCTTCTGTTTGCTCTTGAGAACGGTGGTGCCAGCGGCGTCACGAACGGTGTATCTGTTCCGGAAGAGGCTCTGGTCGACGGTATACTGCTCATCGGTGAGTTCGATTCCGGTGATATCGTAATCCGTTGCTGCGGTCATGCTGTGTCTCAGACTGGTCGATATCATCATGAATCCATTGGCTATCCCGTAGTCCATGCACTATGAAAGATCGATTTCGATCCCATTGACAAAACTCGCTACTACGGTGTCGATAATGGCCATAGTCGTCCCTCCAACTACGCCGTACTACCGGGAAACGCGACCCACAGTTGTTATCTCGCAGTAATGTTAATAGGGTGCTACGAGTAGCCAACGACTGCTATGCAATTTACTCGGGACGAGTCGCTCGCACGACTCGAAGAAACAGTATCGAACGGGGAACCAATAATCGGTGCCGGTGCAGGAACCGGTATCTCCGCAAAGTTCGCCGAGCTCGGCGGCGTAGATCTGCTCATTATCTATAACTCCGGGAGATACCGCATGAATGGCCGAGGGTCGCTGGCCGGATTACTTCCGTATGGTGATGCAAACGAGATCGTCGTCGAAATGGGTCACGAGGTGATCCCCGTCGTTGAAGATACCCCTGTGCTCGCAGGTGTTAACGGAACTGACCCCTTCCGCCAAATGGACGTGTTCATCGAGGACCTGCAACGACGTGGATTCTCCGGCGTTCAGAACTTCCCGACCGTTGGGCTTATCGACGAGGACAGTCAGTTTCGCCAGAACATCGAAGAGACCGGGATGGGCTACGACAAGGAGGTCGACATGATACAGGAAGCTGCGGAGCAGGATATGCTCACTTGTCCATACGTCTTCACCGAGGAACAGGCCCGCGAGATGGCCGAAGCGGGTGCCGACGTCATCGTCTCGCACATGGGATTAACGACCTCCGGCGACATCGGTGCGGCAACCGCCCTCGACCTTGAGACCGCAGCCGAGCGCGTGCAGGCACATCACGATGCCGCAACGGACGTCAACGACGACGTACTGGTCATCTGCCACGGCGGTCCGATTGCCTGGCCCGACGACGCCGAATACGTCTTGAACAATACTACGGGCGTCGTCGGCTTTTTCGGCGCGTCTAGTATTGAACGGCTTCCCACGGAGGAGGCGATTGAGAAGCAGGCCCACGAATTCAAGGAGATCGAGTTTTAGTATGGCCGTTGTCATCGTCGGTACGCTGGATACAAAAGGTGAGGAGATCGGCTTCGCCAAAGACATTATCGAAGCTCAGGGCGTGGACGTCCACGTTGTCGACGTTGGCGTAATGAGCGAGCCAGAGTTCGAACCGGACACAAGTGCGAGTGAAGTAGCCAAAGCGACGGACACAACGCTCGATCACCTCCGTGATGAGGGCAACCGAGGTGAAGCTATGGAAGCTATGGGTGAGGGAGCAGCCGTCGTCGCCCAACAGCTCTATGAGGAGGAGGAACTTGACGGAATTCTCGGTCTCGGTGGGTCGGGTAATACGTCCGTCGCGACAACTGCCATGCGGACGTTACCCGTTGGCGTCCCCAAACTGATGGTATCGACTATGGCGTCTGGCGACACCGAACCGTACGTTGGCGCCCGGGATATTGCTATGCTGTACTCTGTTGCGGACATCGAGGGTCTGAACCAGCTCTCACAGAAGATCATCGCCAACGCTGCGCTGGCGATGGTCGGAATGGTCGCTAACGAACCCGATGTCGAACTCAAGGACAGACCGACTGTCGGTATCACGATGTTCGGCGTTACAACGCCGTGTGTACAGACTGCGCGGGAGCATCTCGAAGAAATGGGGTATGAAACTATTGTTTTTCACGCTACGGGAACTGGAGGGCGGGCGATGGAGTCGCTCGTCGAGGAGGGTATCATCGACGGCGTTCTCGACGTGACGACGACAGAATGGGCGGACGAACTCATCGGTGGTGTCCTTAACGCCGGTCCAGACCGCCTTGAGGCCGCGGGAGCGGCAGGGATTCCACAGGTCGTTTCCACCGGTGCGCTTGATATGGTCAACTTCGGCCCTCGTGATTCGGTGCCCGAAGAATTCGAGGGACGGCAATTCTACATCCACAATCCACAGGTTACTCTCATGCGAACTAAACCTGAGGAAAACGCCGAACTGGGGAAAATTATCGCCGAGAAGCTCAATACTGCCACAGGACCGACGGCACTCACGATACCGCTTGGTGGAGTTTCCATGATCGACATCGAAGGGGAGGACTTTCACGACCCCGAGGCCGACACAGCGCTCTTTGAGGCACTCCGAGACCACATCCACGAGAATATAGAACTCATCGAACTGGAGACGGACATCAACGACGAGACTTTCGCCACCACTATCGCTGAGAAACTCGACGAATATATGCGAACTGCCGGCACTGGCCCTGTATCATAACGCATTCTTTATTCAGTGGACCGTGAGATCGCAGAAGAGGCGCTTCAACGAAAGTTCTCCTGCTCTCAGTGTGTCTTGGCACCATTTTGATAGAATCCAAGGATATATCGGAGTGGTACCAAACTACACTCCTGCTATGGCAACAGTCAATGTCATTGGCGGAGTACGGTATGGCCTCGATCTGATCATCTACATTTTCGTCATCGGTCTCGCGACTGGACTTGGTCTCCTTCTTGGGATTGCCATTGGCGGTGTCGATAATATGGTCTTTTCACTGGTTGGTGGACTCATTGCTCTTGCGAGTTTTCTTGCCTTTTATGCCGGCATGATGGGGATTCTCTACAAGGTGATCGCGGATGGCGTGACAGTCGGTATAGAAGCTGTAAACGAACCTTCTGAGACACGAACGCCTCCTCGTCCCAAATAGTTCTATCTCGAGTTGGAGTTACCGACGCCCGATTTTACTGAGACAGCCCGGACAGATGCGAACAGGCTCGAAATGCAGGTCAGTGGTGTCGATATTCGGTTGGTGAAAGCGGCTGATTTCGTTCGGTTAGTAGAACTCTGGCGGGAGGAGTATGCGGCTAAAAATCGTGAACTCCGTTGTCTGTGTTCTATGGCTCCGATCTATTGGACCTCGAGCTCGTGGCGTTTTCCATTGATGCCAGCTGGGCGGCTCAATACCACGTTCTGCGTTTGGCTCCTCGTCGCCTTCGGCGAGGAGACCGCCTTTGAATGGTGGGTCGCTATAGCTGTACGAGGATTGTTTGTAGCCGTCGGTTATTCGGCCGAAGTTGGCGGTCGGACTCCGATCGGTCGCGTGCCGATGGAGGGTAATGAATGTCGTTTCTAGTCCCTTTCGCTGTTGCTCATCTTCTAACTCTGTGGCACTTACGTGTGATACTTCGAGAGCGGGGCCGGCCTCATGCCTGATGGCCCAGAGACAGGGGGCTGCAGTATGTGGATCGCGATAGGGCAGATTTCGGTTGGGACCGTCTTTTTGAACCGGGTACATTCGTAGTGTTGTCCATCTCTCAGTGGGTCGTGATATTGGAAATAAATCGGTCCTAGTTCAGGATGGTCGTCGTCACGATGCCAGCCACAATTGAATCCGGTGTTCGAGTCGGCGTAGTGGATGCGATAATACGATTCATTTTCGACAAACCGCCACTCAACATTGAATGTCGGGGCTTGCCGGCCTTTTATTATCCGTTCATAATTCCTCACGTGTCCCACAAGACCGCGATTCGGTCTTCAATCTCCTCGAGGACGAGCGCCAGTACGTCGCGATGATCGGCCGGCCAGGATTCATCGTTGCCGGGTGTTGCGGCAGTGGGAGGAGGATGAAAATGGTCCCGCGTATTGTGAGGGTTCGGATGTCGGTCCCACCGGCATTCCCAGGTGTGCTCTGAATGCACCTCTCGATAGTGGAGTTTGAAGTCGTCGTTTGTATACCAACGAACTGTCAGCTGTGCTTCGTCGACGGTGACGGGATAGTAGGTTGGTGTGAATACGACTCGGAGTTCAAGATGGCCGCTTGTGCTCGTAATCGTTGTTCGGGCAACTTGACTCGTAGCTTGGAGACGCGTCTGTAGAAATTCGAGGATCGGGCGATCGATGGGGGCGGGGCTCCCTCCATCACTTGTCGGCGGAACCATGGATATGGCTACCCAGATGCCTGCTCGGTCTCGGTACTAACTCGTTGCTGGCGAGCACGTTCGTAGCGCTTTCGCTCCTCGTGAGCGGTCGCCCAGTCACCGAGGTCGCTGTAGACATCGTCGATCGTCCTGTCGTCGTTCTCCTCCGCGACTCTGAGAGCGTCGACGGCTGCCGGCGTCTTGGCGTCGTATGTCTCTTCGTATGTAGCGATTCGCGTCGTTAGCTGGTGGACGTGCTCTTGGAGTGATTCGACGGAGTGTTCGGCAGCAAGCTGGTTGACACGTCGCCACTCAAAGTATGCATCGTTGCGCTCGTATGTGGTCGGATGACCGTCATACTGTGTGACGATTCCGAGATCGGCAAACCAGCCCAAGTATTTCCGGGCAGTTTTTGGATCGCACTCGACTCGTGTGGCGATATCACTTGCTGTCGTCGGCTTCCGTGTCTGCAGGATCGTCCCGTAGATACGTTGTTCGACGTCATCACCGCGAAATGGATCTTCGAACGACGGTGGAGAATCTGGCGCTTCTGTATTGGACATACTTAGTCTTATACAGTGGGAGATATAGTTCTTGCTCTACGGAATAGTTTCCTTTCCTGTGGAATATTGACCGTGTCGACTGTCCCTAAGAGGATGCTCTGCAACCTTGTGCAACAGCTATAGCGTCCAAATAATACTCGTTGCACAAGGCCCTTGATCGTATGACATTCGGATTCTTGAGACGAAATTCAACAGGCGAGCGCGTACATAACTGGCGGCACGAATACTACTAAACGAAACCCACACGGCTGCCCACTACGAATGTCCAAAACTTCATTGATGGGCTTCTACGATGAGGAAGCCGAATGTTGCACAAGGTAAACTCTCTGTACAGAGTACACAGGGTCTATTTGTGCTGCGCAACTATCTCTCAATAGCGAGAGGACCCATCGTTTACCGCGGGGAGGATCTCACGGCTCCAAATAGTCGTCCAATTCTGATTGATCCTGTTCAGTAGAATGGCCCCGGTATTATCAAGGGGTTCAAATCCGTGTTAATGGCCACTATGGCCTTACTCAACTCTATACCAATTCCTGGCCAGGATGTGATGAGTCGTGTACTCGGATGGATTCTTCCGCATCGCGACGAATCCAAGGACGAAGAATTAGGCGAGTGGCAGCGCGTTGAGCGCACCCCTATTCAGACAGTGTGGTGCAACGATACGACTCGCCAGCTCGTCGTCTGCACTCAACAGTATGAGAATGCATGGATGACCAGAGCAAAACCTGCACTTATCGATGGCGAAGAGGTTGACCTTAGTCTAACTGCTGGACCAACCTCGCGGGAAATTGCCGAATTTCTCGCCCATCAGTACATGGCTCATGAACTCGTACTCGCCCCTATTACCGCGATGCAGCCACGCCGGTACTGATGATATCTCTGTGTAGGCCCAAACACCAGTTTCAGGTACGATGAGGAAATAGACGGTGAACGTCCAATTAGAACCGCTGAGAGTTAACTGGCCGCCCTATGACAGCAGTACATCTGCTAACTCTCCTGTATCGGCGACGGTGATATCCGGTTGGTGAATCCAGCTTCCATACGGATTCTCGTGTCTGTTAAGAAACGCCCCACGCATTCCGATCGCCTTCGCCCCTACGAGATCGAACGTGTGAGCGGTGACGAATACGACCTCATGGGGTGCGACATCGTATTCGTCACAGCAGAGGTCGTACGACGCTCGGTGTGGTTTGTATGCGCCAGCATCAGCGACCGATACAACGCCGGATACGTAGACCGAGCGTATTGACCGTTGGATAGTCTATCAGGATCGGAGACATTCAGCATACCGAGGCTGAATAGATCGTTTGTGTCCACCACTTGGATGTGTGCGAACTGGTATCGAGATCAGGTGAAGATCGGGTCGAAGTATTAACAGTGATCGGAGCGACACACTGCCGCATAGAGATGCTCAGCAATGACCGTGGAATCGGCATCAGCGAGGCACTTCACGGGTCGGCACAGGACCCGATTCTCGTTTTCTTTACGCTGTTGACCCAACTTGGCGATGTCTGGTATCTCTTTTTACTAGCCGGCGTACACTACGTCTCCGGCGACAAGTTCCCGAAGTGGGGTATCGACCGACGACGTGGTCTGTTCGTTCTCGGACTCTTACTGACCTACGTTGCTCTTGTGGGGGTGCTCAAGCAGTCCTTTATGCTCCCCCGACCGCCGGGAGCGGGGATCCCACCGGATATTCAGTGGATTCCCTCCGCCCTTCAAGGGGTGTTCGCTAGTATTTCGACGGGGACGGGGTATGGGTTTCCGAGCGGCCATGCCCTCGGGAGTACGCTGGTGTGGGGTGGGTTCGCGCTGGTGGTCGGAAAAGGCAAACGTTCGTTATGCGTGGCTCGCGCTCGCGAGCGTCGTAATCGTCACTGTCTCGCTTTCGAGAGTCGTCTTGGGGGTTCACTATGTCATCGACGTCGTAGTCGGAACCGTCATCGGGATCGTCGTTCTGGGAGGACTCTACAAGATCACTGATCACGGCAGTGCCCCTGGCCGGGTACTCGCGTTCGCCGCGGGTATCGGAGTGCTGGGATTGATTCACGGAGTTACCTTCGATAGCGTCGCTGCTGTCGGGAGCGCTGTTGGGGCGTGGCTCACTTGGCGTGCCATCGGTGATTTGACGCCAGCTCACCCATTGAATCGCCGGGAGGTTGTTGCCGGTCTCGCTGTCTTCGGACTTGCTGGCGGTTTCTTCGCGCTTTTGTATTTCCTCAAACCGCCGCTTTCGGTCACGTTTTTCGGCGCTGCTATTGCTGTCGGCGGTGTCATTGGTGCACCGTTGATTGGTAACCGATTCGTCGTGCAGTCGGAAGAACGATAGCTTACTCGACGTGCAGCGATACATACAGAGAATATACTTGACAATTAGCCTCCAACAATTCTACTGAATCGGTTGACCATATATATTCTATTATAGAAGATAGGAAAGAACTTGTCCGAATATAATTGTATAATATTATGAGAAACGACTTTCCTGACTATACCAGTCCCACGTCACAAAAGGGTCTTCTCTACGGAATTATTACCAATGGAGTATTTCTTGCTCTCTTTATAGCGTCATTCGCTACAGGCCTTGTTAGTTCTCCACTAGCTATTATCGAGAATGGACTATTGATTATTGCAGGTGCAGCTATCGGGAGTGGTACTGTGTTTCTCTTTCGTCGTAATGAGTGGGTGTCACAGATGTGGAACAAATTTTCTCTCCGGTTCGCATTTATCCTTGGCTTCATAATTGTATTTCAAGTATTAGGACGATTCTATAGCGCAGCTTTCTCACTATTACTGATTCTACTAGTTCGTGCTATAGTTGGGAGATATAACCAATCGAATAGTATTATATTTCAGATGAGTTACTAATATAGAATGTGTGGGTACGATCTCGAGGGGGATTCTGATCGTGAACTGTGGCACGTATCAGAGGCTATCTCACACCTTTCGATCGCAACCTGAGGAACCGATAGATACAGACGAGAGATATACCGTAGGATACTTTCCAGATATCCCTGCGTTGTCTATGACAATATATGGGGTTCAGTCTATGAGAAGTGTCGTCTGGATTTCTTCTGGGATTACTTGCCCGGAGCGAAAAGCTGGTCTATTTCTACCTATTCAGTATCATTACCTTCTGGTCCGCCGTCGTCTTCGACAGCTCCAAGGATTATAAGAATCCGATTCACGAATTCCTCCGTCGTGAGATCTCCGAACAGACACTCACGCAGCCACTCCACATCCAGGTAGAGTGCGGCCCGCCGGACGTCACACTCGTCGTAAAGGGCGAATTTGAATTCCTCAACCGCTTCGAAAAAGTCATCAGCATCTGCCTCACGAATCGCTTGGTTGAACGCAGGGACCAGGGCTCGTAATTCCTCAGCGAGAACGTCCTCATCAGTCGTCTCAACGACAACACTGAGTTTGAGTGTTCCCTTGTAGAACTCGAGATTTTTCACGGAAAGGACGTCGCTATCGAGCTCGAACTCCTCGCGATCGAATCCAGGGATTCCGTCGTACTCATCGTCCTTTTCTTCCCCGTCTTCGTGCTTTGTGTGCCCGTCCTTTTCTGATTTCGTGTGCTCATCCTCAGTGTCGTGTGCTGAGCTAATACTGGAATAGCCAACGAGGGTAGTTGTGAGCAGGCCACCGGTTCCGATGAGCATCTGTCGGCGCTTCATACCGTACCCATCAAGCTACGTATATATAATTTTTCTGGTGATAAAAAGATAGAATTATATGTATGACGAATAGCGCCATTGGTGAGCGGTCGAAGAGTTAGAGAAGTAATGGGGGTGCCCTTGTGCAACAACCAACTTGCTATGAAAGGATTGTGCACAAGGCTGGAGGAAGGAAAGACTGACAAAGATCACAAATACGTCATATCATGATAGATTTAATAGCTAGCAAGATGCTACTGGTTGGTAGGGTCTACGCCCAAATGAGAGTGAAGGACTGAGGCCATAGTTGACTCCTGCACTCCACTGCGGTCGCTCAGGCGTGGATACCCCTTCTCCAGAACCCACCCAGGGACTGAATTGTAGCCCCTGCGGTGAGGATCTAGATCAGAGAGTATCCACGCCTGTGCATGTACTAATAGCACTCACGGGAATATATATCGTTTGAATCTGGTCGCAGCGACATATCCTTATGGAGTATTGATCTCTTTGAAAGACAGGAAAAGATCACAAAACACTCGTTACCCTACTAGTAACTAACATCTATTCGTGATTACTATTTCACGGGAGGGCCACCCCCTTCCGCTCCCGGCCGTGGCCTCAGGGCCGGGAGCCTGCGTTTCACACGTTGTCGGATAGAAGCTGTAAAACTCATTCGAACGATATGGTACAAGGGAAAAACACGAGTCGATTCCTCGAGCAGCGTCATCTGACCGTGAGCCATCCCTTTCACCTGGCGGCAGATTACCGCTTCCCCCGCGCCGAAGCACCGACGGTAGCCCTTCGCGAGATGATACTCCTCTTTCTCTTCGCTTTCACTCGGCATATAGTCACAGATTCTGAATTTCGGATATATTGCTCGAAAGACGTCCCGATTGTCTCGCGAAGAAGGAACATGACCTGTCGACTGCTGCGTGGGATTCCCGAGCTTGACGGTCAGTTCCCCAGTGGCGTCGGTTAACTGTGTTAGTGTCTTATCGTTCAGCTATCCTCAAGAAGTGCGTGCCCCTCGTCAGTCAGCGTGTAGAGCGTCGCTGGAATTCCGGTCTCATGTTCGCCAACGTATTTGGTTCCGACTGCTGTAATAAGGTTCCACGACTCAAGCATCGAGAGCTGATAATGCGTACTCCCCTCCGGGATTTCGGCATAGTCTCGAATCTTGCTTGAGCGCAGTTCATCGTGTTCAGCAAGAACTTCGAGGATTCGATAGCGATCGTCTGTCAGCGCAGCCTGGAGTTCTTCAGTGGTTGTCGGTTTTTGCATATCGAGATATTTGGAGTGTGTGGTTCGTTTCCAGCCTGTTACAGTAGATATCGTACTATAATATAATTAATATTATCTTTTTAATCGTACATTCAGTAAAACGGCTAATTAGAAAGAGGAGTATAGTAGGCAACGATTGAGTAATATCAACTGAAACGTTTTATCTGAGGAAGTACGGCACCTCCGAGAGCACTTTGGCGGGGCTCCCCAATCGGAGAACCCCCTATTGTGTCTGTCGACACTCTAATACAAAATATCTACTTTAGGCGGCCTCTGTTCGAGTGGTAGTTACCTCGGTTCTGTGGCGAAGATAGGCGATACTCACACCGACCGCGGCGAAAACGTGCAACATGTGACCAAAGAGTGTAAGCAAGTCTAGGAGAGTGGTCGCAGTAACAGTCGCACTTAAATAGACACCGAGGGGAGTTCCCCATTGACCACCAATCGCACAGAGGGTGACGAGATCCTTCCAGCCAGCGATTGCCTCGTCTAGTACCTGACTATAGAATAGTACTGCGAGCGATCCAATCAAAAGCATATTTGAGACTGTACTAAGCCACCCGGGAATCAGCTGGACCTCAGGATAGATAATCGGATCGCGAAGAACAGCGGTATACAGTCGGACGCTAAATCCGCTGGCTAATCCAACAAACCCTGACACTCGGAGAGTGTATGTAAAGTTATTCATAAAATATATATTGAATGAATACCGTAATCAGGTACTGCTGTTGTTCGCTTCGACTTCGGCGTTGGTCTCGTTGAGCGACGTTGTAACGGCTGAGTCAGGATTCTCGATGGAGACAGTAAACGTAGCATCAACAGGATCACCACTGGCTGATCCACCGGAGTTCGTTGTTCCGCTAGCTGAAAGCGTCAATGTCACATCCTGCGTTTCCGTCGCGCCATCAGAAACAGCGGATGGGAAACTATCGGCCGTAATTCCCGTTCCAAGAATTGATTGTTGTGCGCAAGTGATAGTAGCAGTTCCATTATAACTGGAAAGATCGTCACTAGTGAACGAATCGACAGTGGCATCGCTGGCATCAGTCATCCCTGTCACATCATAGATTGTCTCTGTCGGGCCATCAGTGCCAACCTGCGCGTCAATAGTGAAGGTGAAATCGGCAACACCATCGCCGAAATCGGACCAATTCATTTCGAAAACCGGTGCCACACTAACATCGGTGAGTTCTCCATCATTGGTCACGACTTCAACGGTTCCATTTTCGTTTTCAGAGAACGTTTCGGCAAGTGAGGGCTGAGCACCGTACCAGAGTCCAAGACCGACCATTGCACCGGCACCGGCCACTCCGGCAGTTCCTTTGATGAGACGTCGACGAGTGAAGAATGGTGCTGCTGCACTCGCGTCTGCTTGGGGGGTTGTACTATCTTGTTGTGAGTTTGAGTCGGATGTCATTATTCTGATTTGCAATGTAGCTTTAATTACCTGAATATTTATAATTGCGTGTTGTCATCACCTACAACACCCCTGTAATTTGTTACTTTGGGATGATATGTATGGGGATATATCTAGACAGAGGCAAGTGTACGAATCCATCGAGAACGACGCCTGCAGCCATCTTGCCAATGAGAACTTTAGTAAAATCAGATATTCTACAGAAATAAAATCTTTCCGACAGAATCATGATTCTCGCAAGCGATAGTCAGTGTATAAGTAATACCAGTGACATTCATAGAGCTACTGCGGTCGCGGAGCTCATAGGGCTCTGACATATATCCCCCTTCCCCTTGTTCATGATCGACCGCTCCAGGCTGGAGAGGGTTTCTAATTAGTAAAAGTGTAATCGATAGTCAGCGGTGGAGTTGACATTTGAGGCCGGCATCGACCGTGAATCACACGAGAACGCCCCTGCAGTCGTAATCCGGGCCGATCAAGTTCGTAGGGTCCTTTCAACGTTTCGTTCGGAAGCGGGGCTTGACCACTGCTCATGTGTGACCGCCCAAGAGTACGAAGACCGCTTCGAGACGGTGTATCACCTCACCAGCTACGACAATCGAACGTGTGAGCTATCAGTTAGCGTCCCAACGACGAAGGACAACCCAGTCAGCGAGTCGGCTGTGCCAGTCTACCGAACGACTGAATGGCACGAACGAGAGGCACGAGAACGCCGACGAGCACAGCTATCGCGTGAACGTTGAGGAGGGGTTTCCGGTCGCCTGTGAATGTCCGTCTGATACGTATCACGACGGAGCCTGCAACCACCGGGTCGCAGTGGCGATTCGCGAGCCTGTGCTCAAAGCCGCAAGCGACTACGAGAGCGGCGAGGAGCAGGAAGTCGCGACCGACGGCGGGACGACTGTCGAGCGGTCAGGAAGCAATGAGTACTGTGCGAAGAACCGCCCGACCGATTGTGGCTGTCTGCCGATGTTCGAGGATCTTCCCTGCTGGCCCTGCTACCGTGATGGGTTCCGCATGCCGAATCCAAGCATGGAGGCTACTACCGAGGATTAAAGCGGCATTCGGTGGTTGAATCGCTCGCAAGCAAACGCGACGATAGTATTTGATCGATGAAACAAACACGACTGACGGACGACGATTGGACTGCCTCAACGGCTGAGAGCCAGCCAGTACCCGCGCAGAGTGATACAGACGAAAAAAGTGGGGAGAGTCTCCCGACTACGAAAGCGGCGTTGTGTGAGCGTGCAGCGGCCCATGCTACTAAGATTGCGGCTGAGCATTTTCCAGAGATATCTGTTGGGATGATCGACTGGGAGACCTCAACGCGGATGCAGCGCTCCGCGGGCGTTGCGATCTATGACCAGCAGAGTGAGCAGGTCACGATTCGCCTCTCGTGGGATGCCTATGAATCGTATGGGTGGGAGCAGTTTTCTCGAGTCATTCGCCATGAGTTGATCCACGCCTGGCAATATCACGAGTACGGTGAAGCCGATCACGGATCTACGTTTCGCCAGTGGGTTGAACCACTGGAGACGGATCGCCATTGCGAGCAGTACACTGAGCCGAACTACTGGGTTGTCTGTGAGAGGTGTGAGAGTCGTAATCCCCGATATCGTCGGTCGAAGGTCGTGAAGCAACCCGAGAAATATTCTTGTGGACAGTGTGGTGGGGCGATCTCGATTGAGAACGTATAGCGAGAGTTTCGTTCGGCTTTCAGCCTTGTTCAACAGATCACTCTCAATGGGTTATGGTGTGCACAAGGTGCTTGCAGTCTACGATGGACGAAGCTGGATAGAGAGAAGAGCGAGAGAGTAGACTTCGTGAGCTTTTACCCTGGAAGGGTGGTGAAAGACGAAGAAGTTCCAATACTGTGCTCACCAGTGGCAGTCCCGCCAGAAGAGAAAGACTATGACCCCTAGGAAGTCACTTCATGTGAGATGATATCATGACTCGATCCGGTGTCGATATCGGCGGTACCTTTACTGACGTTATTATCTTCGACGAAGAAACACGAACCATCGAAGTAGCAAAAACACCATCCACACCAGAAAATCCCGCTCAAGGCGTTATCAACGGCCTCACGAAAGCAGAGACGAACATCGAAGATCTCGATTTCTTCTCACATGGGTCAACCGTCGGGACAAACGCACTTATCGAACGGGAATTACCTCGAATTGGACTCATCACAACTAATGGATTCAGAGATGTCCATGAAATCCGGGATGGGACAAAAGCCGCGATCTGGGATGCATACGAAGACGTCGCCGACCCGTACGTACAACGGCGTGACCGACTCGAAGTACGAGAACGCATCGATTACAAAGGAAATATCGTTACACCGCTCAACGAAGACGACGTTCGAGACGTCACTCACATCTTCAAGAAACGCGGGATCGATACTATCGCTGTCTCCCTCGTCAACGCCTATGTAAATGGCGACAACGAGCAACGAGTAGCAGATATCGTTGCTGAGGAATACCCGGAGGCATTCGTCTGCCAGTCACACGAAATCCTCCCGGAGATGTTCGAACACGAACGAACGAGTACAACGGTCATCAACGCCGCACTCGTGCCTGTTGTCCGTGAGTATCTCACGGATCTCTCGAACCAGCTCTCCAAACGAGGGTACGATGGCGACGTTCTTGCGATGCATTCCGGTGGTGGAGTGATGACAACTGATGCAATCGCGTTCTATGCTGCTCGAATTGCGAACTCGGGGCCAACTGCCGGTGCGATTGCTGGCCAGTACATCGCAGAGCAGTGTGGGTTTGAGAACGCGATCGGCTTCGATATGGGAGGAACGAGTGCCGACGTCTCACTCACATACCAAAGCGAGATCGAGATGACGGACGAATGGGCCGTCGAATACGGGTACCCGATCATGTTCCCGTCCACCGATCTCGAAACGATTGGTGCTGGCGGGGGCTCAGTCGCCTGGATCGACGAAGGTGGCTCGCTCCGTGTTGGTCCGAAAAGTCAAGGAGCAGATCCAGGACCAGCTTGCTACCTCCGTGGTGGTGATAAACCGACGACTACCGATGCCAACGTGGTTCTCGGATGGGTTGATCCGGATGCATTCCTTGGCGGAGATATGGAAGCCACTGCCGATCCTGCAAAACGAGTTATTGAACGAGATATCGCCGACCCTCTCGGCCTCTCGTTAGTGGATGCGGCATCGGCAATCGAACAGATCGCTGTCGCGAACATGTGCAATGCTGTTCGACTCGTCTCAACCAGTAAAGGATATGATCCACGGGATTTCGCACTTGTTGCATTCGGCGGTGCTGGTCCAATGCATGCCGCCCACGTTGCACGAGAGATGAATATCCCGACCGTAATCGTTCCTCCATATCCCGGTATCAACTCTGCCCTTGGCTGTCTGCTTGTCGACGTTGAACACGACCTGTCGAAGACGTTCATTGCTGAGGCGACAGAAGAAATCGTCGACGACGTTGAAGACAACTTCAGCGAGATGGAAACCGAAATCATTGAACGGCTTCATGAAGAAGGAATCAGCGACGAGGATATCCGGATCGACTATACGATCCAGATGCGGTATGCTGGTCAGTGGCGGTCACTCAAGGTACCGTGTTCACGTCCAATCGCAGAGATGGACTCGATCCGTCAGCGGTTCCACGACGAGCACGAACGAGTGTACGCTTACTCCGATACTGAGCAGACCGTAGAGATCTACAGTCTGCGAGTCACCGGTCGTGGCGTCGTCGATAAGCCATCATTCCCAGAAATCGAGTCACGTGGTACGTCTGAAGACGCTGCAACCGGGACTCGCGAAGCGTATTTCGAAGAAGTCGGCGAGTTCATCGAGACGACCGTGTACGACCGCCGTCGGCTAGGAGCTGGCACAACTATTTCTGGACCAGCGATTGTCGAGCAGATGGATTCGACCGTTATTGTACCGCCCGCTGCTGAAGCTGAAGTCGAACAAACAGGCAATCTCATCATCACCGTCTAACCATGTCAGAAACCCAGCCACAATCCGAAATAGATCTCGACCCCGTTACGTTCGAGGTTCTGCGTAGCTCCTTTACAAACCTCGTCGACCGAATGGCAGAACAGATTCAGCGAACGTGCTACTCGTTCGTGATTTACAATCGAGACTTCAGTAACTGCTTGAACGACGCTGAAGGGAACACGGTGATGCAGGGCTCACAAGATATCGCCGTTCACGTCGGCACCCTCCATTACACTTGCAAAGAGACACTCGAGTATTTTGAAGGCGATATCAATCCGGGTGACGTCTACATTGTCAACGACCCGTATCTCGGCGGGACACACATCAACGACGTTCGAATCATGCGTCCTGTGTTCTACGATGGTGAACTTATCGCCGTAACGCAGTCGAATGGACACTGGGCTGATGTCGGTGGTCCAGCACCGGGCTCGTTCAACATTGATGCAGCGAGTCATTTCGCCGAGGGCATGCGGATCCCGCCTGTGAAGCTCTGGGATGCCGGCGAATTCCGTGAGGACGTCGCGAATCTCCTGACAGTCAATATGCGACTATCTGAGGACCGACGTGGTGATATGCGAGCACAGACCGAAGCGACTCGAATCGCCGAGGAACGGTTGTTGGAACTCATCGACAAGTACGGAGTGGAAACAGTGAAAACCGCGTTCAGCGAATCGAAGAACTACGTTGAACGCATTATGCGTGACCGGATCAGTAATCTCCCTGATGGATCATGGCGGACACAGGATTACATCGATGCAGACCCGAACAAGGACGAAGGATTCGTTACTGTTGACGTCGAGATGACTATCGATGGAGACGAAGTATATTATGATCTATCCGGTTCTGACGAGTATGTTGGGAATTTCTTGAACTCGACGTACGGCACGTCTTTCTCGGCGGTCATTGCAGGTACGAAAATGTTCTTTCCGGATGTCCCACTCAACTCGGGGATGTACCGAGTGATCAACGCGACGCTACCGGAAGGGACTGTCGTCAATGCCCCTGAGCCAGTCGCTGTAACCGGGTCGGTTGCTGGTGCATACGAGAAGGTCATGAACGCGATTTTCGATCTGTGGTCTGAAGTGCTCCCTGAGCGGGCGATGGCTGGCGCGTTCAATCTAGAGTATCTTCTTGCTGGTGGGACGGATCGCCGCCCAGGACGTGATGGAGAGGAGTTCATGTGGTATGATTGGATGGCGGGTGGATGGGGTGGCCGTGATGGAAAAGACGGGGCGAATGCAACGTCGCCTGTTTTCGGAGCGGGACTCGCCGTACAATCCCTTGAGGGTCAAGAACGGGACACACCCTTGATCACGAGCGAGCATGCGATTGTGACTGACTCAGCGGGTCCTGGTCGGTTCCGTGGCGGGTGTGGTGTCCGGAAAGGAGGCAACCTACTTCAGTGTGAGAATAGCGTTATCTCCTACTGTTCTGATCGGAACCGGTCGATTACTTGGGGGAGTGAAGGTGGGCTACCAGGAATCCCGCATGGAGTGACACTCGAAAGAGATGGCGAGGTCAACGAGATGGGGACTGTATTCTCGAACATCCCGATTAGCGAAGACGATATGTTTGTTCGCCCGTCCTCAGGTGGTGGTGGGTTCGGTGACCCACTTGAGCGAGATCCCGAAGCTGTCCTTGAAGACGTGATTGATGAGTACGTGTCCATTGACCGCGCGAAGAAAGATTACGGGATCGTAATTCACGCAGTCGACCCTGATCGATGCGAGTATACGATTGATCAGGAAGCTACGGATACTCAGCGGGAGTATATTCGGCAGAATCGAGGTGACTGGCTTCGCGAAAATCCTGAAATGGTTGCTGAGCAGTATCGGGCTGGCGAGCTAAGCAAACTGGATCTAATCCGTCGATACGGTGTCATTGTAGAATGGGATACTGGGGAATTACTCGAAAGAACGACCGAACAGTTCCGGAGTATGTTGAAAGAACGATCTGCATCTGCGTGGAGCTAAGAGACGGCTACAGCCACGTAACCACTCTATAAGAGCTGGCGGTGATTGAACACTAATCACCCAATTGACTCGACGACCCGGATTTTCCAGTGTCTAAACCCCGTTGATGGCCAAACAGAGTTCAGAACAGACCCGTCGGGAGACGATGTATCTGTACGAACAAGGTGCAACAGGTGTGTTGCGAGGAGGTCCATAACGCGAGCCACAGGTTCCTCTGAGGGCGGTGATGACCTTCGTGATCGTCTGGCTATCGAGCACGAGGCCAGCAGGCGCTTTTTCGGCGTAGTTCTATATGTTCTGTGTGATAAACCGAGTGCGTTCCTGGTTGGTGTGAGCTCGCGATCGGCGAGGTGCTCGAAAAAAACAAACGCCCTCGATCCCTCGTGGCTTTCGTTCTAGCAATAGGATCTCGATCCGGGTTCTGTCGTTCGGATTCAGAGCACGGTCGATGAACTTCCCGTGCCCACGCCGGAGACATTCGATGAACGACTGATGGGAGATTCCAAATCGACGCGAGAAGATGGAGCTAGCGTCACTCCTTCTGAACGTCTCCAAGATCGAGTCGTGGTGCGAATCCCTCATACGTGCTGTCGCTGGAAACGATGGTATCGCCTGCAGATTCCACGAGATGGAGCGCGTCAAAGGGGGTGAACCCGTGGTCTTCGATGTAGGTTGCCGCGGCGACGACGGTCTCTACGTCGCCACGTACTTCAAGGAGGGAGGCAGCGTTCGCAATAACGTGTTCCGTATTTCGTTCCTCGCGATACGCGACTAAGAGCAGTTCAATGAGTGTGAACTGGGACGTCCACAGCTCGTCTCGATGCTCTCGATACACTTCCTCAGCAGCATCGCCCAGCCAATCGTCATCTTTGATAAGGGCAAGAAGGAAATCCACTTCGGCGTACATTTAGCGGCCAGCCTCGTCAAGAGCTGCTTCCCGTGCCTCATCGCGAAGTTCAGTAGCGGATTTTTCGACATCCGCAAACTCGTCACGAAGTGCATCGAGCGGATTGTCTGCGACTGGGATGAGTTTAATACCGTCGTGGAGCTCAACGATATGATAGCGCTCGCCATATCGCTCCCGAATCTCCTTTGGGAGGGTGAGACGACCACGTTCGTCAAGCCTTGTGTTCGACATATACTGCTCTATGATGGGAACAATCAAAAGATTTCCCCTGAATAGTAGCTTTACCCACTGATAGGCTTTCGACTTTGCGCTTCGGTTATAAGTAAGTGGATACGGGTGCTGGAGTAGTCGACGACGTATCGGCCACCTTATTGCACCCGCGCTTATGTTCACGAGCAAAGGCTAGCTCACGCATCTGACTAGCGTAGAGGTCGTACATATAAAACGGCGGACGGGGCTCGCCCGTGAACTGCTCAGATGGGGCACAAGCTCAGCAGGCGCCTTCTCAGCGTACTCCTGCACGTCCTGTAAAATGAAGCGGACGCGGTGCAGGTTAGCCATGAGTGTTCGAATAGTAGAATCTGGTTTCAGCTTGTTCGGAATTTGTGTCGGTGTTCATTCCGCACTGTCTCATACGCCGCAAGCCCGATGAACAACATCGTGATGCCTCCAAGGGCGACGATGGCGGGCACCCGCACTGCGACGGGGAGTAACATGAGGGTAATGATCGTCACGACGAGCCGTTCGAGGCTAATATTCCCGTGATCACGATATCGGAAGGCGTTATGCCCGAGTAGATAGAGGGCAGCGCCCCCAAAGAGAGCGGCCGCAGCGACTGTCCCAAGCGGTTCACTGACATGAGCGACCGTCTGCTCGATACCGAGCGCGATGAAAATGATACTCCCCACCATCAAGAGGTGAATGTAGCTGTATGAATCGCGTGCCATCCGTGTTTGATCATGGCCGCTGGCCGCGGCGAGGGTTTGCTCTGCAGCGAGGACGACGTAGTCGAAGTAAAGCCACCAGAGCGCGATAATGAGGGCGATGCCAAACAGGGCTGCGAGGACCACATCGGTGCTGAGGAGGAGCTCTTCCGCGCCGACGCCGATCGCTATAAGCGACTCGCCCAGGGCGATAATCAGGACGAGCCGATGTCGCTCGACGAAATGACCCACATTGACGTGAAATCCCTCGACACCCCGAACGAACACAATCCCATAGTCGATCGCGAGTGCTGCGATCCAGAGACCGCCTGCAAGAGGACCATCGAACAAACCAGCGACGACGAGAAGCGCCGGCCCGCCGAGAAATCCGGGTGCAGCCCGGAGGACTGCATCGCGCGTCTCAGGTGGGGTTGCAACAGCATAGAGAACGACGTGTAGCGCCCGAACGACAAAGTAGGCGACGCCGAAGAGTACGCCATCATCACCGAACGCATCAGGAACGGCAAGTGCGACGATAAGCATCGCACTCATTGCAGTGAGGATCACTAGCCGCGCGGGGAGTCGTTCTTCAGCAGGAACGGCACCAGTGAGCCATGAATAGGTGACCCATGCCCACCACAACGCTGCGAACAACGCCGCACCGCGTATCATACCGGTCCAGGTGAGATGGTCGACGAGAAATCCTGTGACCTGCGTAAATGCAAACACGAACACCAGATCGAAAAACAGCTCTAGTGGGGTGACGTCCTGCTCTGGCATCGGAGTCGCACCACCCGAATCACCTGCTAGTGGTTCCTTTGTGCTCATCAATCTCAGTCAGTGTTACCTACCATTGCAGCCTACTAATCGCTAATTACTATCGCTCTTGAGAGCGATCATCTTTGCGTTCGATTTCGGCTTCGAGTTCCTCGACGCGATCGGTGAGTGTCTCGAGTTGTTCGGAGACGGATTCGAGAGATGGCTCATCAGGTGTCGCGGGCTGGTCGGTGGCGGTGCTCTCGGTCGTACTACTGTCGGTCATTGGAAACAGGATGATGGTGAGACGATCGTGGTGCCCGTCTCGGGGCTCGCGAACGATTCGGCGGCGTGGCTCAGCGGGGTGACTACACTCTTACTGCGGACTGGGAGAGGCAGGGTTCTCGATGGGCGCACAACGCTGGCGCTGTGAGAGAACCCGCCCATTGCTGGCGCGGGTTACTCCTGGGGCTGGTGGAGCTGTGTACGAACACCCGTGCGTGTAGCCGGGCTCGTCGCGCGGTGGGTGTCCCTGTTGGTGATCGCGGGGTCGCCGTCGGGATCGGTCTCTTGGGCGGCGTCGGTCGGATCACTCGTACACGCCCGGACGTGTTGGGGCCACGCGCTCATCCCGACCTGGACGTTACAGTGCGGGCAGAGGCGGATGTTCTGTTCACCCTGTCGGAGAGATCAGCATGATTATCGGAGAGCGCGAGTAAGCCGTGAATGTGGCTGACGACATCGCGTATCCCTCCGTCGAACTCATCCTCGATCTCCACGAGCAGATTGTCGAGGAAGGCGACAACACGGAATCAGGAGTTCGATCGGAGGACGCGATCGAGTCCGCACTTCAGTACGTTTCGGAGGGGTACTTCAGTGAAGTGCCGCAGACACTCCACGAGAAGGCGGTCCATCTCATGCGACTCCTCGTCGTGGATCATCCGTTCGTCGATGGAAACAAGCGAACTGCACTCCGAACGGTGGTCGTTTTCTATATGGTGAACGGACAGACATTCGAATACGGCGACGAAGTTCGTGCCTTACTGCACCGCTTTGCGACGGACGAAGCCGCGGTCGATATCGAGACGGCAGTTATCTACTTCCGAGCGTGTGCTCGGCGCAACTGATAAAGGGCCGCACTGAGTACGTTCGATACAGAGATGGCGTCCAGCACCGATTCTTCGGCGACGGTCGACGACGAAGTCCGCCAGCTGTACGAGCGGTATCAGTCGGCCGAGAGCGACGAGAAACGCCACGAGATCGCCCTCAAGATGGGGAAACTTGACGGACGCCGACACGCCGAAATCTACGCAGCACTCGAGAACGAGTGACTCCTCCCGTTGTTCTACAGAGAGTGAGCCTGCCAATTTCACCGATGCAGACGATACCGACGGATGAACCTCCTCTCTACTCGTGCTCCCTTCGACTGCACTCGTTGAGGATAGGGCCTTATCCGCCTGCAAGTCAGCTATCGACCTCCTCCCGCGCCTGAAGACACCTAGACATCACGAAGAGCGATAACGATAGTCCTGGCAAACCCACAGACAGGTGTGTATCGCGGTGGAAAATGTGGAGACACCTCTGTCGCGTTTTAGAGAATCAATTCCCTAATTCGGTTGCATACCGGCGCTGTGCTATACCAGTGTAATCGCTGCATTGCTGACAGTTGTTGTCACCGGTACAATTTGTCTCATAAACCGTCCGCTCGGAAATCATGAGTTTGTCTAATAGTACGACCGTCATTTTTTCTTCTCAAACAATTCTAAAAAGACGTCCGGCGGGATCAACACCATCATCGAAGGCTAGGAGGCGCTGGAGATCACACTCGATGTCGCTGGGTGAACGTCTCTTGCCCGGATGGGGGAGTACCGCTGTCGTGATCACTCCGTGATTTCAAAGTCGCCGAATGCCACTCTGCTCTTCTCGCCTACGTTGTGTGAGAGGGCGAACATCCCAGCGTCCTGTACCTCGGCCGCCGATGAGACGTCGACGGTGCTGATCTCGGTGAACGTCGACCCGCCGTCGACGCTCGCCAGTCCCGTGAACGTCGTACCCTCCTTTTCGAGTTGGAGGTGCGTCGGGAAGCTGTAGGACACCTCCGAACCAATGAACTGGTCCACGCGGCCGCTCGCGTCGGTATCGACGTGCATAAACGGCCCAAGCAGCGGTGAGGTCGCTATCAACAGGTAACCAGGGGATTCGCTGGCACCGGTAATGTCGTTTCGCACCATGATACCCACCTTGGCGTACGGATCGGTGTTTTCTTGGTCGAGAATCTCCGCCGTGACCGTACCGCTCTCGCCGAGTCCATCGTCCACGTAAATGGTTCCGTACTCGTCGGCGTAGGTCTCGATGTCCTCGCCGGCGGCGTTGATAAGAAGTCGGTCGTCGATACGGCCGAACTCGGCAGGTGCCGACGCGAACGTCGAATACTGCTCTGGGAGCTCGGCAGCGTAGGGATCCTCGATACTGATGGTCTGTGCTGGGAGGGCGTCTTCGAGTGTCCGACCGACGGTAATTTCGTACTCGCCGGCTTCGTCGAAGGTGAGACTAAAGCTGTCCGTCTCTTGTGTCTCCGAGAACCGAACGAGGACGGTATCTACTTGTTCGCCGTCAGCGTAGACGTTCAACTCCTCGCCGCCAATGAACTGACCGGTGTGAGAGCCGGTTATCTCCACGTCGAAGGGGAAGGTCACGTAGGTCTGTTCCGGGAGGGAGATGGCGTCGTACTCCTGTTCGGGTCGGTTGTACTCGGGAAGTTCGGCGCGTTCGCGGCCGCGGGCCTTCCGGAGACGAATCGCCTGCCCGCCGCTGGCCACGGCCGACGCAAGCAGTGTCGTGCTTGGATCGACGATAGCCTCGTCGATTCGAACGTCTGTCGGCTCGCCGGTGAGTGACGCGTCGATACCGTCGCTGTACATCTCTGCAACGTATTTCGGTCCTCGCGGGACGTTCGAGCTATTCGCGGGCGTGCCGTTTTTGTTCGCATGCTTGTTCCCTCGGCCTGGCGCGAGGAAATCGAGGGGGATGTCGAGCGCACGCCCGCGCTCGCCGGTCATCGTGCCGACGAACCACTCCTCGCCGGATTTACGCGCCGTAACGGTATACTCGCCAATCTGGGCGTCCAGAACGCACGTATCGTCCCAGCCGCCGGCTGGAATCGCTTTGAGGAAGTCAAACTCGGGCTCCGTCTCGAAGTTCTCGTTTTCGGGCGTGTAGTCGGCGTACTCGCTCGGAATCGGTGACGCTTCGCCCTGCTCGGTGACGGCGATCGTGTTGAGGTTGAACCCGCCGACATCGCCGGTAAAGGTGCCATCGGAGTCGTCATAGTGTAGTTCGACGGCGACGGTGTTCTCGCCTTCCGTAAGCTCGACAGCAACGGTGAACACCTGCCAGTCGTCCCAGTACTCCGTAAAGGGAAGTTCGATGGAGTCCGTCGAGTCGTTCACTCGAAGGGTTGCTCCGGTCTCTCCGGCCTCGATTACACTATTCGCGTTCTGCTCGGCGTCGCTCGCGTAGCGCAGATGAAGATCGTACGTTCCGTCGGTAGGGACGTCCGTAACCGTGAATGATACCGAAGCGCCGGATGGGACGCGACTCGGATCGACTGCGACGTAGTTGGTACCGAAGGCGTTCCGCCAGTTGTCGGCCGTTATCATCCCATCGAGATTGCCGGCCGCCGCTTGGACGAGTTCGCCAACGCCCAGTTCGGGGTTGATGTACGCCTCGACGCGGTCGGCGGCCATCTGTATCCCGGCGTTGTAAGTCGGGTACATGGCGAGTTGCTTCGCGAGTGTCGTCTGAATTTGGCCGCCAGTGTCGTCGTTGAATGTGATGTCGAAAATGCCGGGCTGAAAGCTCGTTGGGCCGGCCAGCATCCGCGTGAACGGCAATTCGACATGATGGTCGGGACCGAGATCGGACGCAAGGGCGTTGAAACCGTCGAATTCCTGTGCTTTCACCGTCTCTGTAGCCGCCAGGTTTGGGTAGGTCCGACGCTTGCCAGTCGGTTTATCAGCCTCGTGCCGTTCGAGTAACTGTCGGTTGCCCGCCGCTTCGCGGGCGACCAGTTCGTGGTGGTTAACCGCGATCTGACAGTGATGATTGATGGTCGGCGAATTGTCGGGACTTTCGTGAATCAGACCTGCGTCGGAGACGTAGCCGTTCTTGATCGTGCGAATCTCGTTGTCCTCGTAATACTGGAAGATATCGTCATCGAGAATCTGCTCCTCGTAGTTGCCGAGGTTCCCGCCTGTCTCGTTGTGTGCGGTCATCTCTACTGCCAGGTCAAGCGACTGGCCATAGTCCGTGACCTCGGTCAAACTGAAGTCAGGGTAGGATTGATCGAAATCCATCGTCGCTCCGGAGCCCGGGTAGCTGTCCCACCCTTCGTTCCATCCCTCGACAAGGACACTGTCGACGCCGTTCTGGCTGGCGAAGGACATGTAGCGTTTCATCCGCTCGGTGCGTGCGCCGTGGATGTACGCCGCTGGGTCGTTCCCATTGGCTTCGATTTCGGCGTCGGATTTGTATTCCCAGTGGGCGTTGCCCGCGATCATCGTCCACCAGATGCCGACGTACTTTCGCGGTGTAATCCAACTCGTATCGGGTTCGCCGGCGACGGTCGGGAGAACCGACTCATCGAGGTCGTCGTTGAGCAGCGGAATCAGTGACGACTCTGCGAGCTCTCCGGGTGTCCGCGTTACCTGTATCGTCCGCCACGGCGTTGCGGTCGGCGCTTCGGTGACAACCTTTGTCCCGTCGGGTAGGGGGGCAAGTTCGGCAGTGAAGTCGGTCCCGCCGTCGTCGGACTGTGGCGCGAGCGACATGGTCGCGTAGTCTGTGAGATCAGCCTCGTGGACGCTTAGATAGGCATCCTCACCGGCCTTGACCGTGAATGGCGTGTGTGCGCCATTTCGAATCGTATTTTCGTTCGGCCGAATCGACCGCGTCCCAGCGGGGACGTCGCTGAGATCGGTCTTCTCGTACTCCTGTTCGAAACGGGGGTTGACGAACTCATTTCGAATCCACCACGCCGTGTAATCATCCGCGAAATTGAACTGCGTGTTCTCGGACGTGATAACGGTCTTATCGCTGTTGGCGGCGAAATCGTCGTCGAACGCGAATCGAAAGCCGAGGCCATCGTCGAACACGCGGAGTTCGAGGTTCGCCGATCGGTTCGGACTCGCCGTCTCTTCGAGGCCGAGGCGCAGATAGTTAAATTCCTCAGCAACGCTGTCGTACTGGTCCCAGACGGGGTCCCAACGCTCCGACTCCACGCCACTCTCACTGCCCGTAACAGTAACTGCGGCACCGTAAGACCCGTCGGCCGCCACACCGAATGTCGACTGGTTCTGGAAGTCGAATCCGAGCGATGACACGTCGACGTAGGTCGTCCCATCAAACGTCACCGTATACGTCGGTTTCCCATCGGCAAGGTCAACTGTTACTTCAATGCTCCCATCAGGCGACGCGACGGTCTGTACATTGTCGTCCTCGTCGTTCGCTATCTGTCCGGACACAGCCTCAGGTACACCTACCGTGTACGCTGCGGCAGCCATCAATCCGGTAACGCCACCTAAAAAGCCCCGGCGACCGAGTGCTGTGATTTCTCGCGCGTCTCTGTCTGCTCCTGCCTTTTCCATACTATCTGAATCATGCGGCATGTATAATCAATTTATAATAGATATAAATAATAGTTCCTAAACTACTATTACAAGAGATTCAATCGCGTCCGAAACAGGGGCTGAGACAATTATTGTGTAACGCTGTTTTCGGACGGTGCTTTGCTATACTCACTCGGATATCCTCGTTTGCTTGTTGACGTCCGTCCACTCCTACGGAGACTCTACGAGTAGGGAACCTGTCTAAGATACGCTCTCTATGGATAGCCATTGTCAAGAGTGAAACCTCCTAATCGGGTCTCTGGGTAGCGCCGTCACCAGCCGTTTACGGGATGTACCCGCTAGTAATTGTACTGTATAAGAACCCTATTTGTGAAGTTGGGTTGCTTCTTGTTATATATCTATCTAGTTTCCAGAGAGATTGGGGCCCGGAAACATTACTCCAGAGAGCGCCTGAACAGCCCAGTCTACGAATAGAGACTAGCAGTGATCAAAAGAAAAAGTCGGTTGAGACTTACTTACTATTCTCGGGCTTGAGATCAATCCGCCTGACACACGCATCTTGAACAGCCTCTCGTGTGTAGAGTAAGGGGAAGTATTCCCCATTAACGAACTTATCGAGCAAGTTGTCGTAGAACGGACTCTCAGGATCACCGGATTGGCCAGGTACGTTCATTGCTAGTGAATTATTCCATCCACCAACGTCAATGACCATTCGCCACGACCCTCCATGCGTTAGCTGAAACTCATCGTTGTGGCCAGCTCGCCCCACCGTATAGTTCCCTCCGCCCATCGGTTTTGGGCCGACATTCAATGTCTCAGCACTCTCTTCGTCAACAGCAGGTGACAGTGCGTGCTCAAAGAGGGCATGCTTCAGATCACCCCACTTCCACTCGTCCCGGTTCTCACCGAGTCGGTCTTCGACGTCATCGACTGCATCGCTAAGCGTCGAGAGGAGCAACTGATTACGGCTCTCAACAGCATCGTCCTCAAGATACTCTTCAGGTTCCTCGATTGCACCGAGGATCACTTGGATATCACCCGTCCCGATATGATCCGCTGCTTCTTCCCCGACGAGTTCGACGGTGACCGCTTCTTGAAGATAATTCTCAAACCAGACTACGGCGAGGGCCGCCTCGCCCGACTCCGTATCAAGAACGTTATCCCACGCTGTAAGCCAGTCACGTATTTCGATCAGGTCCTCCTCATCTGGATCAGTCTCAGCGAGCGCTTCAGTAATGATCCGCATTGGAATTGATAAGAAATCAGTCTGAAGGTCTGTCGAATCCGTAAGTGAGTGTTCGTTCTCCGCAGAATACTCTCCGAGAACTTCCGCGATTCGCTGGTACCGATACGGCGCTGAGAACTCAAAGCCGATCGGTGGATCGTCTCTCGGATAGTCTTCGGGAAGAACTTCCTGGTTAGCAGTCGCAACCCAGCCTCGATCGGGGTTGATCTCCCGTGGCAGGTTGGATTGATGGAGATATCCATCCCATTCGTAGCGGCCATCACCGGGGACTGGCAGTAACCCATCCCAGTTGGGACGTACTGGCGTCCTCCCACCAGGGAACCATCCAATGTTTCCTTCTGTATCGGCAGCAACCTGGTTCTCCGGGGGTGCACCCCATCCCTGCATCTCCGATGTTAGTTCCCCTTCCATCGCATCTTGGAACTCTTCGATGTTTTTGGCGCGCATGTATCCAATGCCACCGAAATACGCTGTTGTACCGGGATCCGTCCAGACGGTGCGTACCGCAAATGCAATGTTTTCGTCAGGGTCCTCATGAATCACTGGCCCATGAGTAGTGAACTTTAGTTCGACTTCTCGATCATCTCCATCTCTGACGGCGAGTGTCTCTGTGTCGACCTCCATCGAGGCCCATTCACCATCGTATTTGTACTCATTGGGATCGTCTGGATTCGTCTCGTAGACATACAAATCCTGCTGGTCAATATGAACAATCGTCAGTCCAAACGCAGTATTCCCATTGTGGCCAATTGAAATTCCAGGGAGACCTGGTTCACCTGCTCCGATAACATCGAATTCAGGTGAACTGATATGGGCCATATATCGAAGCGATGGAACGTTGTGAGCACGGTGGGGGTCGTTCGCGAGAATCGGTCGGCCCGTCTCGGTGAGTTCAGGTGCGACTGCCCAATTGTTGCTTGCAGAGGGCGTCTCCTTCTCCATGAGATCCGATTTGTCCGGAGTATCTCCGCCAACGGAGTTAGAACTATTCGTGACGACTGAGATATCGTCAAGTACGTCAGGATTCCGAACGTCGTCCTCGTCGAATGTAATAGCTGTATGAGACATCGTCGCCATCTCGAAAGTGTCGAGGACGTCTTCTGGAATAAGATCGAGATCGAGTCCTTCAGGGACTTCAATTTCCCAGTCTTCGGGATCAAGCCACTGACGGACCCGTTCAACATCCTCGTCGAACTCCCGGAGCGTGATCGCTCGTTGGACCTCACTTGAGACGTTGAGCGTGATCGCATGGACACGCATCCGAACGATGTCTTCTGGTTCCCAGCGTCGTGGCTCGTAATCGAGTGCCTTGAACTCAACCGGCATCATCTCCGGATCGTCCTCAGCCTGATCAATATACGCGTTCACACCCTCTGCGAAGCCAGTGGCGATAGCCTCTGCGTCGGGTCCGTAGGCGTCCCACTCTTCCTCGATATCACCACGGTAACTGAATAGCCGTGCCCCACGATCGTGCCCAGTCCATTCTTCACCGAATACTTCCGATAGTTCTCCGAGGGAGCGTCGTTGCCAAAGATCGATCTGCCAGAGGCGATCGCGCGCAGCGTTGAATCCCTGTACGAACGCGACGTCTTGGACATCCTCGGCGTACATGTGGGGCACACCCCACTGATCGACGAGAATCTCCGCGGATTCTTTTAATCCCTCGACTTCGTAACAGATTGAGTCGTGCTTCTCTGGCGTGTTTTTGGTGGCAGCAGCGGCCAACCCCCCCAGCTGGATCGCTCCGAGCGTACCGGCGGTAAGTCCGCCGAATGCACGGCGTGAGAGTGGCCATGTGCCGGATCGATCTGCTTCTCCCCCCTGACGAGATGAGTTATCATCTACCATGTGGAGGTGAAACATCTTACGCTAACTACAAATAGATTTTTCGTATCATTTGCTCATTAAGAATTCGTAATAATTACTCTTATTTTTTACTCAGTTGACTTAAATCGGGAGATGACTCTCAGGGAGTCGCTTTTCATTGATGAGCATGAGCTTCCTGCCCTGGCGTTTCGTCTGTTCGAGTTCATTCTTCCCCAGCTTCTCGAGGACTCAGTGGTCACACTGTTGTGACGGGTGAACCAGCCGTTTCCTTTGGAATTCCATACAAAACACGACGAAACTGAAACGGACCCGCTAGTAATAGACCGCTGTATGTAGCAAAGTGAGACACCGGAGTAATGATATTTCCGATTTCGGCTGCATTGAGAGCGTCTTGAATCGGTGTCAGGTCACACTCGCACCTCCCGCAGGCGTCACAACAGTGTGATGGGTGAGGAGGTTCATTCGGCCACCTCCTGATGTGGCTGGGTCGTCTCGATGGTCGCCTGGAGCTCGTCGCTGAACTCCTGAAAGCGTTCGCGATCAATGACCAGCGTCTTGCGGTCGTTACGGGTTAGCTCCTCAACGAGCATTTCTCCTAGATCGTCCACGAGGTCGATCACGCGGCAGACTGTCTCACTGTGCGGGCGGGACCCTTCTTCGGTCGCGAGGATATCCCGCACGGAACTCGAGGGGAGCACGAACTTCGAGGGCGTGCGCTCGCACGTCTCGAGGAAGTGTGACCAGACGATCGCCGCCCGGCGTTCGTTTGCGCTCAGGACGTCCGGATCGACCTGGTACGTGCGTGTAATCTGCTGAATCGGCAGGGTCTGTTCGGCTGGAATCTCGGTCTGTGTTAGTTGGTTGTTTGCCCGTTGTTTCTCAAGGTCATCCCGGAGCGTCTGGACTTCGCATTGGCGTCGGTCGACCATCGCACCGATCGGATGGCCGGCTAGCCAGATCTGCTCGAGGTCGGCGTCGGTTGGGTCGTCCGTGCCGCGTAACTCGAGGAGTGAGGTGACGAACGTTTCGAGCTGCTGACGCTGGTCGCGTTCCTGTTCGTATTTGGTTTCGAGTTCATCAACGCGTTCTGTAAGCGTCGCGACGTGGTTACATAGCGACTCAAGGGTTTGGGTGTTCGATTGACTGAGATCGGCTGCGGTACGTGCGCTGGTCATCATGTTGTCAGTCATTGGACGGAACGGAGTGAATCGATGAGAGCTGTTGCTCATTGCTGGTCGGTGGTTGCTACTGGGAGTCGAGCGTCGCTTGTCGAGAGCGATCGCTCCCGCTGGGTGACTGTGGTCGCGTGCATGCGAGCTCCGGACTTAGTTGGCGTTTGACCGGTGCTCAGTGCTCAGATGACTGTCGCCCTGAGGTGTACTGAGTTCACAGCCAGTCGGAGTCGGTAGTGATCGCTCCGGAGGAGTGCCCTCAGTGAGTGGGCTTGCGTCCTGGATATCGACCGCGAGGAGGGTCAGATGGTGTTGCCGCGAACTCGCCGTTTCAGTGAGTCACGGTTAGAACAGCTTCTTATCGAAGATCCAAACCTCCTAGGAAAACGCTTACTCATCATTGGCCAGCAGGTTCACACAGCAAGCAACAATCGCCTCGATCTCTTAGGAATCGACGTCGAAGGTGATCTCCATATTATCGAGCTCAAACGTGATCGAACACCCCGCGATGTCGTTGCACAGGCACTGGACTACGCAGCCTGGGTTCGAACACTCACGTATGAGGATATCGTCGAGATCTACGATGAGTTCGACACGGACCACGAGTTTGAGACAGCATTTGCCGAACAGTTCGGTGCCAGTCGACCAGATGGGGCACCAGATATTCCTGAAGACATCAACCAGAGTCACAGCCTCACGATCGTCGCTTCCGAACTAGATAGGACAACCGAACGTATTATCGAGTATTTGGCCGAAGAGTACAGCGTACCGGTGAATGCGGTCCGCTTCAACTACTACGAAGACGATGGCCGCGAGTATATCGGCCGAACATGGCTTATCGATCCACAGGAGACAAGTGAACCACCCAGCAAACGAGAGTCGTGGAATGGCCGGGATTTCTACGTTTCCTTTGGTGAGGGAGTCCATCGCTCATGGCGTGATGCTCGCCGGTACGGATTTATCTCCGGTGGGCAGGGTGAGTGGTACAGTCGAACGCTTGGCCAGCTTTCGATTGACGACCGTGTTTTCGTTCACGTACCACAGCATGGCTACGTCGGCGTTGGGAACGTCACCCAAGAGAAAACCCCCGTGGCCGAATTTACAGTCAAGATTGA